>PQAL01000004.1:0-98724 GCA_003105035.1 Anaerolineales bacterium
GGCACCAAGTGGTCCTTCATCGACAACAAGAGCTGGCCGCATTACGTGGTGGCCAATGCTGACGAGTCCGAACCGGGCACCTTCAAGGACCGCGAGATCATGGAGTGCAATCCCTTCCAATTCCTGGAGGGGGTTGCCATCGCCTCCTACGCAGTGGGTGCCAGGGCGGCCTACATCTACCTGCGGGGCGAATTCTGGACGGTTGCCGCCATCCTCGATAAGAAGATCGCCGAGATGGAAAAAGCCGGTCTGCTGGGGGAGGCACTTTTCGGCAGCGACTTTTCACTGCGCATTTACACCCACCTGGGTGCGGGAGCCTACATCTGCGGCGAGGAGACGGCTCTGCTTGAGTCCATCGAGGGGAAACGCGGCCAGCCACGCATCCGGCCTCCCTTCCCGGCGGTGTATGGTTTGTACGGCAAGCCCACCGTGGTCAACAACGTTGAAACGCTCGCCAACGTTCCACTGATCATTTCAAAAGGGGCCGACTGGTACAAGTCGCTGGGCACTCCTGACAGCGCTGGTGTGAAGATCTTCTCCCTCTCCGGGCATGTGAAGCAGCCCGGGAATTACGAACTACCTTTTGGCACCACCTACCGTGAGTTGATCTATACCCACGGCGGCGGCGTAAGCGATGACCGCCCGGTCAAGGCCATCATGTCGGCGGGAGCCTCGTCAGCCATGATCATTGCCGACGACAAGGCGCTCGATACCCCCATGGATTATGCTTCGGTGCGCGGCCTGGGTGCAGATCTGGGGTCCGCCTCCGTGATCGTCATCAATGACAGTGTGGATATGGACTGGGTCATTAACAAGACCATCCGATTCTTTAAACACGAATCCTGCGGCAAGTGCACTCCCTGCCGGGAAGGAACCTATTGGATGCAGCACCTGATCGAGCGCATTAAGCGCGGCGAGGAAGTGAAAGCCAATACAGAACTGCTCCATAGCGTGGCAAAGCAGATGCAGAATAAATGCCTGTGCCCGCTGGGTGAGTTCTCCACAATGGCGGTCACCACTGCCATCGAGCGCTTCCCGGCAGACTTTGAACCCTCCCACAGCGGAGGCGGCCATGGCTAAAATGGTTTCCCTGACGATCGATGGAAAACCGGTCAGTGTGCCGGAAGGTACGCTCATCGTTAATGCCGCCAAGCAGGTCGGCATTGACATCCCCGTCTTCTGCTATCACCCGAAGATGGAACCGGTGGGGATGTGCCGTCAATGCCTGGTGGAAGTGGGCCGCCCGGTGGTGGACCGCGCCACCGGACAGGTGGTGATGGAAGGTGACAAGCCCAAGATCGGTTTTGGCCCCAAACTCGAAACCGCCTGCACCACCCCGGTCTCGGAAGGCATGCAGGTCTTGAGCCAGTCTGAAAAAGCCAAGGCTTCTCAAAAAGAGATCCTGGAATTCCTGCTCACCTCGCATCCCCTGGACTGCCCCGTCTGCGATAAGGGCGGCGAATGCCCGCTGCAGAACCTGACCATGGCCCATGCCTCACCGCAAAGCCGTTATCAGTACAGCGAGAAGCACCATGCCGGCAAACATGTGCCCCTGGGCGACCTGATCTGGCTGGACCGCGAACGCTGCATCCAGTGCGCCCGCTGCATCCGCTTCCAGGATGAAATTGCCGGGGAGCCCGTGCTGGCCTTCTACCAGCGCGGTCGTGCCACCGACATCATAACCAATTCCGAGCCGGGTTTTGACTCGATCTTCTCCGGCAACACTTCCGACATCTGCCCGGTGGGTGCATTGACCACTGCGGACTTCCGCTTTGGAGCCCGCCCGTGGGAGATGAAGGCGGCTGCATCCATCTGTCCGCACTGCCCAGTGGGCTGCAACGTAACGCTGAACACCCGGCGGGAAGCCAGTTCGGGCGGAAAAGTAGCCATCAAGCGGGTCATGCCGCGTCAGAACGAAGCCGTGAACGAGATCTGGCTGTGCGACAAGGGCCGCTTCGCCCATCATTATGTCGAATCTGCCAGCCGGCTGGACCAGGTGCTGGTAAGGAGGAATGGCGAACTCCAGCAGGCATCCTGGCAGGAAGGCCTGCAAACGGTGGCGATGGCCCTTAAGGAGGCGGGTAATGAGGCCGTCATCCTTGCCAGCGGACGGCTTTCCAATGAAGACCTGTTCACGCTGAAAGGCCTGTCTGACAGCCTGGGTGGCAAAGCCCTGCTTTACACCCACATGGGTGGAGGTGAACAAACCCTCGCCTACGGCGTCAGTGCCGGGATGGACTTCTCAAGTATGGGCAAGGGCACCATCCTCCTGGTGGTGGCTTCGGACCTGTACCAGGAAGCCCCGCTCTGGTACCTGCGTATCAAGCAGGCTGCCAGGCGCGGTGCCACCCTGATCGTGGTGAATGCACGCCAGACCAAGCTGGACCCCTGGGCTGCCTTTGTGGTCCGGACTTCCTACGGGGACGAAGTGGAAACCGTCCAAGGTCTCCCCGGCAAGGAGAAGATCGGTGCACTGATCCAGTCGGCTGAGAACCTGGTGGTGCTTTATGGCTCGGACGGACTTGGGTTGGAAGGTTCCAGTGCCCTGGCGGCAGCCTGTGCTGAACTGGTGAAGGCCCACGCCGGAAAACCAAACAGCGGCCTGATCGGCGTTTGGCCCCGGGCGAATGACCAGGGAGCCTGGGAAATTGGCTTTAAACCAGCGGAAGATCTGGCAAAGACCCTCAGCGGCAAGACGGTCTACGTGGTGGCAGCCGATCCTGCTGGCGATGACCCACTGCTGCAGCAGGCTCTCAAGGGAGCCAAATTTCTGGCGGTGCAGGAATTGTTCCTGACCGAAACCGCAAAACTGGCACAGGTGGTTCTTCCGGCGCGATCCTACACCGAATGCGAAGGCTCCTACACCTCCGGCGAACGTAGGGTGCAGCGTTTCTACCCTGCCATATCGGCGCGCGGCGAAGCGCGCCAGGATTTCGCCATCACCAGTGCCATTGCCAGTGAAATCGGCGTGACCCTGGAGAGCGGCTCACCGGCGCGGGTAATGAATTCCCTGGCCGGCACGCTGAAAGCCTATAAAGGCATTACCTACCGCAGCCTGGCAGCCACGCATGAGCAAGCCCCACTGGTGGGACGTGGCGACTTGTACTACGGCGGCACGACCTATGAAAACCGGCAGGGCCTGGGCGTGCACCTGGCCCTGGCGGGCTCTGCCCCCGCGGCTGCTCCAGCGCCCGCCTCCTTGCGGCCGTTGGATGACAGGCTCCTGGCGGTGCCTGTGACACATTTATACGACCCCGGCGTCACTTTGACTGGTTCCAGCCTGCTGGAGGCGCATATCCGCCAGGTTGAAGTGCTCGTGCACCCCGAGACCGCCCGCAAGTACGGGTTTACCCAAGGCGGTCCGGTCACCGTGAACGGGGTGGAAGCCAGGCTGAAGGTGGATGAAAACGTCCCGGCTTCGGTCATGCTTCTGCCGCGCAGGTTGGGTCTGTCGATCCATGCTCCAGCCTATGCTGAAATAAAGAAGGCATAAGGAAGGCACAATGAACTTTCCCATGGTATTGGAATGGCTTATCAAAGGCTTTGTGTGGGCACTGATCCTGCTGGGCGGTTTTGCCTACCTTACGCTCTACGAGCGCAAGGCACTGGCGCGCATCCAGTCTCGCATCGGCCCCAACCGCGCCGGGCCATGGGGTATCCTCCAGCCTATCGCGGACGCGGTCAAGCTGATCTTTAAAGAGGAACTCACCCCGGCCAATGTGGATAAATTGATCTTCCTGCTCTCCCCGGTCATCACGGTGGTGCCGGCGGTGGTAATCACGGCGGTGGTACCCTGGGGGCCCAGCCTGAATATTTTCGGCTACCACCTGGATCTGTATATCGCAGATATCAATGTGGGCGTGCTGTACATCATGTCGATCGCCTCCATTGCAGTGTATGGCATTGTACTGGCAGGCTGGTCTTCCAATAACAAGTATGCCATGCTGGGTGGTTTGCGCTCGTCGGCGCAGATGATCAGTTATGAGATCGCCCTGGGGTTGTCATTCGTCTCGGTGGTCCTGTTGGCTGGTTCAATGAACATGCTCGATATCGTCCACCTGCAGGGCGGATACTGGTTGAACTTCATTCCCAAGTGGTTCGTGGTGCTCCAGCCGGTCGGGACGGCCATCTTCCTGATCGCCACCCTGGCGGAGGTCAACCGCGCCCCCTTCGACATGCCCGAAGCCGAGCAGGAACTGACCGCCGGGTACCATACCGAGTACTCCGGCATGAAGTTCGCCCTGCTGTTCATGGCCGAATATACCAAGATGATCGCCATCAGTGCCATCGGGGCCACCATCTTCTTTGGCGGCTACAATGGTCCTTTCATTAATAAGTTTCCCTGGCTTGGACCGATCTACATCTTCATCAAGATCCTGCTGCTGCTGTTTGGAATGATCTGGGTGCGGGCGACCTTCCCACGCATCCGTTACGACCGCCTGATGGCTTTTGGGTGGAAAGTACTCCTGCCGCTCTCGCTGGCGCTGGTCTTCATCACGGCGGTGGGGATCATGCTGGGGCAGCAGGTGAACCCGGGATTGGTATTCATCATCCCGGTGGCATCCCTGCTGGCAGGCGGTGTGGCGGTTGCGCTGATCGACCGAACGCTAAGGAGAAAAGACTATGCGCGTCGTTGAGCCTGTGGTGGAACTGGTTCGGGGCATGTGGACGACGCTCCGGATGATGTTTGACAAACCGGTCACCATCCAGTACCCGGAAGAGAAAAAACCCGTCAAGCCCCGCTTCCGCGGCCGGCATGTCTTAAAGCGCTACGAGAATGGCCTGGAAAAGTGCATCGGCTGTGCCCTGTGTGCCGCTGCCTGCCCGGCGGATGCCATCTTCGTCGAGTCAGCCGAAAACACTGATGAACGGCGTTTCTCACCCGGCGAGCGCTATGCCAGCACGTACGAGATCAACATGCTGCGCTGCATTTACTGCGGTTTTTGTGAGGATGCCTGCCCTACCGAAGCGATCGTGCTGGGTGACCAATATGAGCTGTCCTTCACCGACCGGCGGCAATCGATCTACCCCAAGGAAATGCTGATCGAGCCTGTTCCGGCGGGCGGGAAGCCCACCCCCCAGGAGACCGAGCCGGGCCTTTACACCCGCTCGGTGCCTGAAATGAAAGATCCACAAGATTGAGACACCCATGAACCTGACCCTCATCTTCTTCATCATCCTGGCGGTTGTTGCCATCGCTTCTGCAGCAGGCTTATTGATCAGCCGGAATTCGGTCTATGCCGCCCTGTACCTGGTGCTCAACTTTGCCTGCGTGGCTGTGTTCTATCTCCTGCTGGGCGCCCCCTTCATCGCCCTGGCGCAGGTGACCGTTTACGCCGGCGCTATCATGGTGTTGTTCCTGTTCGTCATCATGCTGCTGGGTGCGGATAAACTGCCACGTGGGCAGGTCCTGCCCTGGCAGCGGCCTGTGGCCATCGTGCTGGCGGGGGTGCTGCTGGCGGAAGCGGGCTTTCTGCTCATCCAACGCCTCAACCTGAGCACCAGCCTGGCCAACCCGGACGCATCTGCCAACACCACCGCCAACCTGCAGGAACTGGCAAAAATGCTCTTCAGCCAGTACCTGCTGCCATTTGAAGTGACCTCCGTGCTGCTGCTGGTGGCAATGATCGGTGTGATTGTGCTGACGAAAAAAGAGAAAGGAGAGGCCTAATGGAGCAAACCATCCCTCTCACCTATTACCTGCTGGTTTCAGCCATCCTGTTCGTGATGGGCGCGCTGGGGGTGCTGGTCCGGCGCAACCCATTGATCATCTTCATGTCGATCGAGTTGATGTTGAATGCAGCCAACCTGGCGTTCGTGGCGTTTGCCCGCTCCTTTGGCGTGCTCACCGGTCAGATCTTCGTTTTCTTTGTGATGACCGTGGCGGCTGCAGAAGTGGCGGTGGGCCTGGCCCTGATCGTGATCATCTTCCGCACACGACACAACATTGATGTGGATCAGATGAACAGCCTGAAAGGATAAGCGCAATGGAAACTTCTGGTCTGTTCTCGCTTGTACCCCTGATCGTCTTCCTGCCGGTGGCGGGCTTGCTGGTCAACATGATCTTCGGCGGCCGCATGAGTGAAAAAGGCATCGGCACAGTTGCCAGCCTGGCTTCCGGGCTTTCATTCGCAGTGGCTGTCCTGCTGGGCATTGCGCTATGGACCAGCAGCGGCGAGGCTGTGGTGGTCCCATTTGCCGACTGGCTGCACATTGGTGACCTGAACGTTGCCTGGGATTTCCGGGTGGATACACTTTCGGTGGTGATGATGCTGGTGGTCTCCGGCGTTGGCACCCTCATTCATATCTATGCCATCGGTTACATGCATGAGGATGTGCGCTTCAAGAACGATCCGGGCCGCTACCGCCGCTTCTTCGTGTTCCTGAACCTGTTCATCGCCATGATGATGATCCTGGTCAGCGGCGACTCCTACCTGATGCTGTTCGTCGGCTGGGAAGGGGTGGGCTTGTGCTCCTTCCTGCTGATCGGCTTCTGGTATGAGATGGATACACTCGGCAGGCCTTCGTGGGCGAATTCCAATGCCGCCAAAAAAGCCATGATCGCCAACCGCATCGGTGACTTTGGTTTTCTACTGGCAGCCTTCACCATGTTCTGGTGGTTCAAGAGCCTCAATTTTACCGAGGTCTTCGAGCAGGCCGCCACCATCCCTTCCAATGTGATCCTAATGATCACGCTCTTCCTGCTGGTGGGCGTGGCAGGCAAGTCAGCCCAGATCCCGCTCTACGTCTGGTTGCCAGACGCCATGGCTGGCCCAACACCGGTTTCCGCCCTCATCCATGCCGCCACCATGGTAACCGCCGGCGTGTACCTGGTCACCCGCTCCGCCCCGCTCTACATGCTTGCTCCACAGGCACAAACGGTGGTGGCGTTGGTGGGAGGCATTACCGCCCTGTTTGCCGCCACCATTGCGGTGGGACAGTATGACATTAAGAAGGTGCTGGCTTATTCCACCATCTCGCAGTTGGGGTTCATGGTGGCTGCGGTGGGCATGGGAGCCTATGTGGCCGGCATGTTCCACCTGGTGACGCATGCCTTCTTCAAGGCTTTGTTGTTCCTTTCAGCCGGCTCCGTCATCCTGGGCATGGAACGCGGGCATCACCACCTTCCGCACGAAGCCCATGGCGAACACCACGAAGAGGTCTTTGATCCCGGCGACATGCGCAACATGGGCGGCTTGCGCAAACAAATGCCTGTCACCTTCTGGCTCTACCTGGTGGGTGCGTTGGCCCTGGCGGGCATCTTCCCCTTGGCGGGGTTCTGGTCCAAGGATGAGATCCTGGCAGATGCCTTCCACCAATTTCCCCTGGTATATGCCCTGCTTAGCGTGGCAGCCTTCCTGACCGCCTTTTACATGGGCCGCCAGGTCTGGATGGTCTTCTTTGGAAAAGCCCGCCATGCCGCGGCCGGGCATGCCCAGGAAAGCCCCAAGGTCATCACCATCCCGCTCATGGTCCTGGCGGGGTTGGCGATCCTGGGTGGGGCACTGAATTTGCCCGGGCTGCACAGCCTGACCCTCTGGTTGGAACATTCCATCGAGGGCATCGAAGCCGGGGAATTCAACTTCATGGTGGCGGCCGTCTCCACCGGGCTGGCTTTGCTGGCCATCTTCCTGGCATGGCTGCTTTACGGACGCAAGCCACTGGCGCAGGGAGAAAAGGATCCGCTGAAGAAAATGCTCGGCCCGCTCTTTACCGTCTTCGAGCGAAAATACTGGGTGGATGAAGCCTACAATGCTCTCATCCTCGACCGGTATGTGGATCTTTCCCGCTTCCTGGCAAATGTGATCGATGGAAGATTCTGGCATGACTGGGTGCATGACAAGCTCATCGCCGGTACCTACAACTGGTTTGCACGCACCTTCCTGGACCTGCGCGTGGACCAGCAGTTTATCGATGCCATCGCCAATGGTCTGGGGAAGATCACCCAGCGCGTTTCAGGTGGTTTGCGCCGCCTGCAGAATGGCTTTGTACGCAGTTATGCCATGGCGGTGCTTGCAGGTGTTGCCATCATTATTGGCTATCTATTGTTGAAATAATCTCATTATTTGAACCCCCCATCGCCCGGGCTGTGGAGGTGGTTCAAAATGACTGAGGAGTGAACATGAACTTAATTACCAATCCCCTCATCCTGGTGACATTCTTCCCACTGCTGGGTGTCCTGGCACTGCTCTTTGTCCGCTCGGATCGCAAGACTCTCATGCGCTGGATCAGCCTGCTGGTCTCCCTGGTCACTTTTGGTCTGTCGATCTGGATGCTGACGTTGTTCGACAAGGCCAACCCAGAACTGCAGTTGGGATTTAACCTGCCCTGGATCCAGGTGGCAAACTGGAATATCAGTTTCATCATGGGCGTGGACGGTCTGAGCATCCTGCTGGTGTTGCTTACCACCTTCCTGACCCCCATTTCCATCCTTTCCACCTGGACTGCGGTCGAGGAACGGGTGAAAGAGTTCATGATCTTCTTCCTGCTGCTGGAAGTGGGCATGTTGGGCGTTTTCCTGGCGCAGGATCTGTTCCTGTTCTACATCTTCTGGGAATTCACCCTGGTGCCGATGTACTTCCTGATCGGCATCTGGGGCGGACCGCGCCGCATCTACGCCGCCATCAAGTTCTTCCTGTACACCATGGCTGGCTCGATCCTGATGCTGCTGGCCATCCTGTGGCTGGGCATCAACCAGGGTACCTTCAGCGTACCCGACCTGATCAAGAACGGCGGCATTCCCGGCAACATCCAGCTTTGGTTGTTCCTGGCTTTCGCAGCTGCCTTCGCCATCAAGGTACCCATGTGGCCGCTGCACTCGTGGCTGCCAGACGCACACGTGGAAGCCCCCACCGCCGGTTCTGTGATCCTGGCGGGTGTACTGCTGAAGATGGGCACGTATGGCTTCCTGCGCTTCAACCTGCCTCTTTTCCCTGATGCGGTCAAGCAAGCCGCACCCTGGATGGCTCTCCTGGCAGTCATTGGCATCCTGTACGGCGCGGCTGTCTCGTACGCGCAGAAGGACATCAAGAAACTGGTTGCTTATTCATCGGTCAGCCACCTGGGCTTTGTAATGCTGGGCTTGTTTGCCCTGAATGCCCAGGGGGTGGAGGGGGCCATCCTGCAGATGATCAACCACGGTTTGAGCACGGGTGCGTTGTTCCTCCTGGTGGGCATGGTGTACGAGCAAACTCACACGCGGGAATTCAGTGTGTACGGTGGATTGTGGAAGATCATGCCGGTGTATGGCACGGTGATGTTGATCGTGGCCCTCTCATCGATGGGCTTGCCTGGTCTGAACGGTTTCATCGGCGAATTTGCGATCCTGCTGGGTGCGTTTGGCTCCAAGGCCATCGGCTCACCCTGGTTTGCCGGGTTGGCCGCGGCGGGTGTCATTCTGGCGGCTGTGTATATCCTGTACATGTTCCAGAAGATGTTCCTGGGACCCGAAGGCTCGATCGTGGAAGATGTGAAGAAGCACGGGCATGCCCTGCGCGACCTGAATTTGCGCGAAATCGTCACCGTCCTGCCTCTTCTGGTCTTCATCTTCTGGATTGGCCTGTACCCCAAGCCATTCTTTGACCTGATCGCTCCTGCAGTAGAAAAACTACTGATCGCCTTTCATTAGCCACACATGAACGACGTACTCCTTTCTAATCCTTCCCTGTTCACCTGTGGTTCGGAGCATCCATGACGCAATCCGATCTCTTCACAATTTTACCGATCCTCGTGCTCATCGTCTGGGCATGTGTGTTGCTGCTGGTGGACTTGTTCATACCCAAGGGCAGTAAAAAATGGACCGCTTTGCTGGCTGCGGTCGGCCTGGCAGGCGCCCTGGGCTTGAACCTGGCACAAGCCGGGCAGCAACTTTCCGCCTTTGGCGGCATGGTCGTGCTGGACGGCTTTTCATCCTTCATGACCAGCCTGTTCCTGGCAAGCGGGCTGCTGGCGGTCGCCCTCGCCTACGGCTACCTCAAGCGCATGGGGCTGGAGCGCGGTGAGTATTATGTCATCCTGATGTTCAGCCTGTCGGGAATGATGTTAATGGCCCAGGCGACGGACCTTTTCGTGGTGTTCCTCGCCCTCGAACTTTTATCCATTCCACTCTATGTGCTGGCAGCTTTTGCCCGCTCGCGCTCAGATTCCGAAGAAGCCGGGCTGAAGTATTTCCTGCTGGGTGCTTTTGCCACCGGGTTCGTGGTCTATGGCATCAGCCTGGTTTTTGGTGCCACCGGGCACACCTCCCTGGCCGGGATCGTCTCGGTCATCCAAACCCCCGAGACTTTCAGCGGCACCTTCAATCCGCTCCTGCTGACAATCGGCGCGGCGCTGATCCTGGTGGGGTTCAGTTTCAAGGTGGCAGCCGTCCCCTTTCACATGTGGACTCCCGACGTTTACCAGGGTGCGCCCACCCCGGTGACGGGCTTCATGGCGGTGGGTGCCAAGGCGGCTGGTTTTGCCGCGTTGTTGCGCATCTTCGTGGCTGCCCTGCCATCATTGAGCGCCGACCTGGTGCCGGTGCTGTGGGGTCTGGCTGCCCTCACCATGCTGGTGGGCAACCTGGTTGCCATTTCACAAACCAACATCAAGCGCTTGCTGGCCTACTCCAGCATTGCCCATGCCGGTTATATCTTGATGGCTTTTGTGAACTTTGGGAACCCAAAAGTGGGACCGGATGCAGTCGCCTCAGCCCTGTTCTACCTGCTCACCTATGCCATCACCTCCTTCGGAGCCTGGGCAGTGGTCATTGGGCTGGAAAAACAGGATGGAAAAGGTCTGGAGATCAGCGACTTCGCAGGCCTGGGACGCAAACGCCCCCTTATGGCGGCTGCCATGACCATCTTCATGCTCTCACTGACCGGCATGCCGCCCACGCTGGGCCTGGTGGGTAAGTTCTACCTGTTCCGCACTGTGGTGGAAGGCGGTTACATCTGGCTGGCGGTGATAGGCGTGCTCACTTCGCTCATCTCGGCATACTACTACCTGCGGGTGGTGGTGACCATGTATATGCACACGGGTGAGCCTGAAACCAAGCGTGAATTCTGGCTGGACCTTACCTGGGAACTGGCAGCCCTGGCGACGGTGGTGCTTAGTTTCGTGCCGGCGGCGCTCTTCGCCTGGGCAAGCGGTGCGGTACTGACAATATTCTAAAATAACCACAGATATGCAAAGGACGGTGAGAATTTCACCGTCCTTTTTTTATTGGCTGAGTTCGTAATCCTGCTGCCCGACTTATGCCGTTGGAGGAATTTCCCCTTCCAACAGGCTGCCGCTTTCAAGAAGTTCGATGAAAGTGCCCACGAACCGCCCTCCGGGTGCGCCATCAACGATGTCATGATTGATGCTGACCGTCAGGTGCAGGCAGTCGCGCAATGCCACCCCCCCGTTGTAAGCCATTGGTTTTGGCACCATGCTGCCGATCCAGGCTCCCACAGTGTGGATGTATAGTTGTCCAACCCCCCATCTTAAACCTTTGCCAAACATCCCGAACGCGGAGAGCTGGGCGGTGCCGTCGATGCGCTTCATCAGGCCAGGGAACCACTTCATCAAGCTGAATGTGAGGGTGCGCATGAACCCGGGAACGTGGCTTGCGAGCGGCATGACCTTCTCAAGCCAGCCGAGGGGATGCGAGCCGGCTTTGACCGCCCTTAATTCATCACTGATCTCCCTAACTGATCTTTCGTGCGCCCGCCGGACGACATGCGGCACGGGCACTCCCTGGCCATCCGGATGGTCGACAAAGGTGGAGACATCTACATCATTGAAAACCAGCAGCCGGTTGTCGAGGGTGCGATAGACGTGCACTGCCGGGTGTGCATGGATAGCCCTGGCATAGCAGGCAATGATGTAGGCGGTGAGGGAGAGCGGGTGACCGTCACTTCCGCGGGTGTCCTTCAGCATGCGGCGCGGCTCGGTTATATCTGCTTCCAGCAATCCATGCACGATGTGACGCCGGACTGCGAAGCGCAGCGCTTCACTGGCCACCCTGCGGCTGCGCGGGAAAGGAAGGAATTCTTTATCCATCACATGTCCTTTTCGGAAGGTATTTAATCATTCCACTTTTCCTGTGGTCGCTTTCGAGACTTTAATGATAGGATAATAATATTCCGTAATTCCGAAAAATCATCCATACAGCCTGCCCTTAACCCCCACCTGATTTGGATTGGAAGTGGTACCAAGCCGTTGCTAAATGAATCAACCCTGAAAGCAAGGCTGGGGTACGCCGCGACCAACTGGGGGCGAGGCGATTGGAGAAGGTGACTAAAACCCGCAATTGTTGGAAGTAATGTTCCCGCTCTGATCCATGCATATCGTGCATTGCAACCCAAGCAGGGAGGTTGAATTGTAACAGGTGACATTAGGTGCAAGGGTTGCGGTGGGAAGATAGATCACTGGTTTTGGGGTGGGTGTGGAGGTTGGGCTGGGAGTTTCCGAAGGGGTGATCGTGAAGGTGAAGGTGGGACTGGGGGTCTCGCTGGGGGTAACAGTAAGGGTCGCTGTGGAGGTTGGCATGGCGGTCAGGGTCTCGGCAACGTGTTGTGCAATTGCCGTGGACTCAGCATCCCCACCCGATCCGCAGGAAGTGAGCAGTAACGCCGCAACTAGCAGAAACCAGGTTGATTTTTTCATCTCATCATTATACAGCAGCCCAACAAAAACCACAAATCCGGTAATGAAACCCAACTTTTCATTCGCTCCCGCCTCCCGGGTGGTTGGTTTGCATAATTACCTGAATTCACTTATACTATCGAAGAACCAATCGACAATCCCTTGCTCGCAAGTTAAAAAGGACCTGGTTACTGCTCCTCTTGCTGCCTGAAAGATTGGGGATACCAGCACCGGCAGGGAATGGTTGGCATAATCATCAAGGCGGTCTGATCAAAATGTTGGCTGAATACAAACCATTAATTGGAGCAGGCGAGGTCAAGGGGTCTGAAGTTGAAGCGCTCCAATTAAACAAATGGGTGCGCAAGAAGCTCAATATTCTCCAGGACGTCTCGCTGACCTTCAAGCCGGGTGAATTTATCGTGGTGGTGGGGGCCAGCGGGGGCGGCAAGACCACCCTGGTGGATGCCATTGCCGGTTACCGCCCGGCCACCCACGGCAGGGTCTTCGTGGATGGCATTGATGTATACCGGAACGTGGACTCGATGCGCGGCAAGGTCGGGTACGTCCCACAGCGCGACATCATTCACATGGAATTAACCGTGTACCAAGCACTTGAATTCAGCGCGCGCCTGCGTCTGCCACCCCACACCACCCGGGCGGAGCGTAAGGAACGCATCCACGAGGTGCTGGAAGAGTTGGGCCTGGAAAATCACCAGGACATGCGCATCAGCGAGTTAAGCGGGGGGCAGCAGAAGCGCGTCTCCATCGGTGTGGAACTGCTCACCCGCCCCGGCTTGTTCTTCCTGGATGAACCCACCTCGGGCCTGGACCCCGGGAATGAAACGGCCTTCATGTACCTGATGCGCCGCCTGGCAGACCAGGGACGCACGGTGGTGATGATCTCGCACACCACCAAGAATGTGATGTTGGCAGATAAGGTGCTCTTCATGGGCCGCGGCGGCTACATGGCCTGGTTTGGCCCCCCGGCCGAAGCCATGACCTATTTTGCCCAGTTCCGCACCAAGAGGCAGTTTGGGGATGGCGAAATGCAGTTCGATGAGATCTACGCCATCCTGGATGACCCTGAATTGGGGGATGCCAAGGATTGGGCGGACCGCTTTCAGGAGAGCCAGGCGTATCGCCAGTATGTGCTGGAGCCGCTGCAGCCCCGCCAGGAATTGCTGGAGAAAGAAAAAACCCGGGCCCGCTTGAGCCGCAGGTCTGCCGAAACCCGGCAATACCAGGAAGACAGGAAACGCGCCCGCAAGAACCGCATTTCAGGACTGCGGCAATTCATCATCCTGTCGGTGCGCAATCTGACCATCCTGGGGCGCGACCGCTCCAGCCTGATCCTGATGCTGTTGATCGCCCCCATCGTGGGGACGTTGGACCTGTTTCTGGCACCGCTGTTGGGGAAGAATGTCTTTTCCTATGAGAACGGCAGCGCTGTGAATGCCAGCGTGATCTTTTACCTGTGGTCCATCTATTCCCTGCTGGTGGGTGGTCTTTCGCAGATGCGTGAGTTCGTCAAGGAAGCCAGCATCTATAAACGTGAACGACTGGTGAATTTACGGATCTTCCCTTATGTTGCCTCCAAGGTGTGGGTGGCTTTGATCCTGGCCCTCTACCACGCACTGGCGTTCACCTTGATCCGTTACCTGGCTTTTAATATGCCGGGTGGATTGAGCGAATTCATCCAGGTGTATGTCACCCTCCTGCTGGGGACCATCACCGGCATGATGATCGGCTTGATGGCTTCCGCCATTTCGAACAACCAGAGCACCACCCCGCTGATCATGATCCTGTTGACGGTGCCGATGTACATGTTCAGCGGCGCACTGGCACCCATCCCGGAATACCTGAGCGTTTGGGCTTCCACGCGCTGGTCTTACGAAGCCCTGATGGGCATCGCCGGGATCGGCTCGGATGTTTCCCGCGATCCCTGCTGGCAGCTGCCGGCAGACCTGCGGGATGGCATGTCCCTGGACGACAAGGAATTCTTCCAGTGCAACTGCATGGGCTTGGACATGTTCAGCAAGGATTCATGTGACTTCCCGGGTGTGGGCGCATATTACACCAGTGAGCTTAACCAGGATCCTCCTGCCAGCCCGGCGGCACTACCGGATGCCCCCCCTGAGCCGCTCTTCCCCGATCCTCCCGACCCCCCTGCAGATGTTTCAAACCAGGTGGTCGTGGTTCAATACCTGGACGCGTTGAAGAAATACCAGGAGGATGTCACAGACATTCAGGATGATTACCGCAACCAGGTGGATATCTACCAGACCATGGCAGAGATCTACCAGAATGACATGATCCAATACCAGGAAGACCTGGCCAAATACACGGTCAGGCGCGTCTCGGCTGTGTCTGGCGCTGAGGGCGTCATTGACAGTGTCGTTGATCGTTGGAGTTGGGCATTCGTGAACAAGCGCGATCCCAAGGCCTATCTTCCCTGGTTGTACCAGGTGTGGGCTGCCCAGGTCATCCTGATGCTGCTCTATTTTGTGGTCATCCTGATCCTGATCAAGCGCAAGGACAGCCAGTGATCTTAAGCGCTGGTATTAAAGGTATGATGAGTGTGAGTACCAAACAAAGGCAGGCGCGCGATGAGAACTGAAATTCGCAGATGGACAAAGGTCGTTTCCCTGATCCTTCCTGTGCTGCTTTTCCTGGCAGCCTGCGGGTCCATCCTGGAACAACATAACTTGGATTATGGGACGCTCACACCCATGGGGAGAGCGGTGATGGAAACCATCACAGCGCGTGCCCTGGAAGCAGGCTCGGGCTCCAGCCAGGCGACCGCCTTCGCCAAGGCCACTGCCATCAGTGCAGAGTCCACCGCCCAGGCGGAGCAGGACAACCTGGTCTATCAGCAGACAGCTGCCGCCATGCTCCCGGTGCTGGAAGAGCTCCCCCGGTATGGCGTCAACCCCCTGGACGGGCAGGTCGCCTGGCTTCATCCGCCGGTGACCATCGAGCTGGACGGGTATTCGCAGACCGGGTACGCCAACGACTATCCGGAGGTGACCGCGGCCGATTTCGTCCTGGCAGCGGATTTCACCTGGAACACGCAGGCCGCCACTGCCAGTTGCGGGTATGTTTTCCGCTCGGACGGCGACAAGGAAAAGCCCAACCAGTTTAACATCACGGTGGCACGCTATGCCAGCGGCACGCTGTATTTTTCAGCCCTGGTGGATGGAAACCTGGCCAACACGCAGGCCTTTTACCCCAAGAAAAAAGATACCTCCTTCAACGGGCTGAATGACGCCACCAACCGGCTGGTGGTGGTGGCGCGCGGCACGCTGATCGACATTTACACCAATGGGGTCAAGATCGGCCAGGTGGATACCACCAAGCCGCCGCCCTCCACGGTTGAAGCACCCATCTTCCCTATCCGACCGGTTGACCCCACCCCCGAACAACTTGCTGCCTACCAGCAGGCCTTGGCTCAGTATGAGCAGGTGATGGCACAGAACCAGGCAAACCTGAGCGAGGCTCAGCGCAACTACAACAGCGAAAAGATCGCCACATTCCGGGATGGCTTTCTCAGTTTCATAAGCGCCAGCGAATATGGCCATACCACCTGCAAATTCAGCAATGCCTGGCTGTTCATCATTGGCCGGCCGCCAACTCCCACCCCCAACCTGACCTGGACAGCCACTCCCACGATTACACCCACCCGCACCCCCAACCGGGTTCGCACGGCAACATCAGCCTGTGCCACCTACCAGGCTGGTTACCCCGGTACTCCCTGTCCGTAGGAGAGAAATGTCACCGCTCCTTCCGGGTAAGCCATCCGGAAGGGAAAAGTTAAAATATTGAGAGTCATCCCTACACCATGAGGCATCATCCCCTGGCAACATCTTCCCCCTCAAAATTACGTCCCTTCCCTTCAGAGCCAGGCAGTAATTTCCTTATTCATATCTTTCCGGGCGGGGTAGAACCCGTGGGGCATACTGCCCAGTGTGAAACCAACCTATGACCATGCTCAAGACTGAAGCAAACAAGGAAACCGAACCTGGAGGTGCACTCGTAGAAGTACTCCAGGTGAACAAGTGGGTTCGCCGTAAACTCAATATTCTGCACGACATCTCCCTGGTTGTGAAGCCGAATGAATTCGTGGTGGTGGTAGGGCAGAGCGGTGGCGGCAAGACCACCCTGGTGGATGCCATCGCGGGGTACCGGCCTGCCACTCACGGCCGGGTGCTGGTGGACGGTATCGACGTGTATCGTAATAAAGCCTCCATGCGGGGAAAGATCGGCTATGTGCCCCAGCGCGACATCATCCACATGGAGTTGACCGTTTACCAGGCCCTGGATTTCAGTGCCAGGTTGAGGATGCCCCCCAGAACCAGCAAAATGGAACGCCAGAGGCGCATCCTGGAGGTGCTGGAGGAATTGGACCTGGAAGCGCAAAAGGATGTGCGCATCAGCGACCTGAGCGGGGGACAGCAGAAGCGGGTCTCCATCGGAGTGGAATTGCTCACCCGGCCGCGGCTCTTCTTCCTGGATGAACCCACCTCCGGCTTGGACCCCGGCAACGAGACAGCTTTCATGCACCTCATGCGCCGGTTGGCTGACCAGGGCCGCACGGTGATCATGATCACCCACACTACCAAGAATGTAAAACTGGCGGACAAGGTCCTGTTCATGGACACCGGCGGGTACATGGCCTGGTATGGTCCGCCAGATGAAGCACTCGCATATTTTGACCATTATCGCAGTGAACAGCACCTGGGTGAAACGGTGATGCAATTCGATGACATCTACGCCGTCATTGAAGACCCGGACCTGGGGGGACCGAAAGAATGGGCTGAGCGCTACCTGGCCAGCGAAGCCTACCGCAAATACATCTACGAACCCTTGAGAGCCCGCCGGGAAAGCCTTGACGACCTGGTGATCCAATCCCGCTCCCGCCGGAAAAAGCTGGAGACCCGTCGCACCCGCCTGGATAGAAACCGGGTGCGGAAACTGACCATCTCATCCTTCCGTCAATTTGCCATCCTTTCCAGCAGGAACCTCACCATCCTGGCGCGTGATCGCTCCAGCCTGATCTTGATGCTGTTGATCGCCCCGTTGGTGGGCTCGGTGGATTTCATCATCGCCCCCATTTTGGGGAAAGACACCTTTAATTACGTCACCGGCAACGGCATCTATGCCAACGTATCCCTGTTCATCGTGACCATGTACGCCCTGATGGTGGGCGCCATGAGCCAGATGCGAGAATTCGTAAAGGAAGCCAGCATCTACAAGCGCGAACGCCTGGTTAACCTGCGTATCTTTCCCTACGTGGCGTCCAAGGTATGGGTGGCTTTATTGCTGGCTTTCTACCATGCCCTGGCGTTCACGGTTCTGCATTTCGCAGCCTTCAAAGTCCCCGGGGGTCCCTCAGCTTTCCTGGAGATCTACATTTCACTGGTGCTGGCGGTGATGACCGGCATGATGCTTGGCTTGGTGGCTTCCGCCATCTCCAACAACCCCGGTGTGACCCCCCTGATCATGATCGGGTTGATCGTGGTTTTGATCGTTTTCAGCGGCGGCCTGGCGCCCATCCCTGATTATATGAGCGCCTGGGCAACCACCCGTTGGTCGCTCCAGGTGATGATCGGGATCACCGAAATGGGCTCGGATGTGGCCCGCGATCCCTGCTGGGACCTGCCCAAGCCGCTGCGCGATGCACTGACATTGGAGGACAAGGCTTTTTACCAATGTCCCTGCATGGGTGTGAAGATGTTCGACCAGAACTCCTGTGACTTCCCGGGTCTGGGTGCCCTGTATGTGCCCGAGATCTCGGAGGCTCCGCCCGCGGCTCCACCTGCCCTGCCCGAAGCCCCGGCAGAACCGGCCCTGCCCTCCCCGCCTTCCCCCCCGCAGGACACTTCCGACCAGGTGAAGGTGGTGGAATACCTGAATGCCCTGCAGCAGTATGAAGAGTCAGTCACCAGCCTTCAGAAAAATTATCGCAGCCAGATGGATTTTTACAAGAACACGGTTGCCATCTACCAGACCAACCTGGTACAGTACCAGCAGGACCTGGCGCACTACACCATTTCGCGGGCGGCTGCGGTCTCGGCAGGCGAAGCCCTGATCGACAGCGTGGCGATCTCCTCCGACTGGGCCTGGGTTGACAAAACAGATCCCTCCATCTATTATCCATGGGTATTCAAGACCTGGTATGCCCAGTTGATCCTGGTCGTCCTGTATTTCTCCGTCATCTTGATCCTGGTAAAGAGCCGAGATGTCCACTAAACCGCGCATTGCAGCCCTGCTGATCCTAATGATAATTGTGATGGTCGCGGCGTGTGTGCCCATCTTCGACCAGGATCTCCAGCCCTCCAATACCCGCACGCCCTTTGCGGAAGAATTCATGCTCACCGTCACAGCGCGCGCCGGGCTGCAGGCCGGCTCGGGGGATGACCTGGCGACCCAATATGCGCAAGCCACCGCCCTCAGCCAGGATGTGACCGCCCAGGCGGAAACGGAACAGGCTGCCTTTGCCGCCACTGCCGAAGCCATGCTGCCGGTCTTGCAGGAACTGCCCCTTTACGGGGTTAACCCGCTGGATGGGCAGGTGGCCTGGCTGCATAACCCCTTCGACCTGGATCTGGACGGTTACATGCAGTATGGGTATGCCAATGATTACCCTGAGATCCTGGCGGGCGATTTTGCCCTGGCCGCGGATATCACCTGGGACACCAAGGCTGGCTCCTCCACCTGCGGGTATTATTTCCGTTCCGACGGGAACAAAGATAAACCCAATCAATTCATGGTGTCCATTTCCCGCTTTGCCAACGGCACACTCACATTTTCCGCCCTGGTGGATGGCAACATCACCAACACGCAAGCCTTTTACCCGCGCGGCAAAGACAAGTCCTTTGACTGGTTGAATGGTTCCACCAACCGGCTGGTGGTGGTGGCGCGTGGCAATCTCATCGAATTTTTTACCAACGGCATCAAGATCGGCCAGGTGGATATCACCAAGCCGCCGCCCTCCACACTTCAATTGCCGGCTTTCCCGCAAATGCCCTCCGATGCCAGCGAGGCTCAAATCGCGGAATACCAGGCCCAGGTGGCACAGTATGCGCAGATCTACGAACAGATGCAATCGGACCTGCTGGAAGCCCAACGCAACTACAACAATGATAAAATTGCCACCTTCACCGACGGCTTCCTGGGTTTTATGAGCATGAGTGAATATGGGCTGACCAAGTGCCAATTCAACAATGCCTGGTTGTTCCTGATCGGGCGTCCACCCTCCCCAACCCCCAACCTCACCTGGACCCGCACACCCACCCGCACTGCCACCCCCACGCCGAAGGCGCCGCTCGCCACCTGGACGCCCACCAACACACGCATCCCTTCGTCCACCATCACCCCCCTGCCCACCGATCCCTCCGGGACGGCCACCTCTGTCTGCGCCACCTCCCAGGCCATGGGCACACCCTGCCCCTGAGACCTTGCCTGGTTTACCTTTTTAAATACTTCCAGGGAAAATTATCGCGGCTGTAAACGCGCACCACCGCGGATAGGATGCTGGGCAGGGAGGAAATCCCAGGGTACATCAGGTAGCGCGGCTCCCACTGGGGGTGGAATTTATCCTTAAAGAAATGGATCCCCTGCAGGTTGTAGATGCGGTTCAGTGAGATCGCCAGCGAATGCAGGATCCGTTCCAGGCGCGGGTTATCGGGATGGGCGCCCACGCTGATCAATGGACTGACTCCCAGGCTGAACGATTCATAACCCCGATCTTTCGCCCACTCCAGCATGAAAATGTAAAGGAGATCCATCAACCCGTTATCCATATGTGGGTAACGGCGCATCATGTCAATGGTGACCTCATTTTTCTGGTACTCGGGGATCAAGTTGGCAAAGGCAGCCGGGCGGTCATCGGGCCCATATACCACAAATGCCGACCCGTTGCGGATGTAGTCATCACTGAACCAGCCGTGGGTGAAGGAGAGCTCCCCGCCCACCTTCATGGACAGCCAGGCATCACTGATCTTCCTCAATTCGCGCACTAACTGGTCATCGAGCGGCGGACGGTGAAAGGTGACCTTGTATCCGAGACGCGTCATCTTGGAGGCTGTCTGGCGGATATTCTTATTCTTGTTCCCCTGCAGTGTAAAACCTGCCAGCGCTACGATGGCTTCCTTCCCGATGGCGAGTTTTTCAAACCCAGCCTCAGCGTAGATGTCGAGATGGTCTGGCAGGACCGCCATATATCCAGCCTGCCAATCGTTCTCTTCACAAAACTGCTTAAACCCGTGGATGGCTGCATGGATATCCTCTAACGGACCGATCGGGTCTCCCAGCACAAGCACACCCCGGCCCCGTTCCACATAGGCGATCACCGAGCCGCCCGGGCTGAAGTAATAGGACTTGTCCTCGTACAGGGCAGCTCGTGCCAGGCCACCTCGTCCATATTTTTCGATGATGGCAGCCGCGCGGGTGCGTTCCTCTTCATTTGCAGGGCGGCGCACCAACACCGGGCGGATGATCATGATCAGGGAAAAACCCAGCGTCACCACCCAGACCACATAAACCGAAGCCACAAAATAGCGGCTAAAGCCCGCCAGGCTCCCCAGGTCAGGCGCCCTGGTGGCAGACAGTAGTTTAAAGGTCTGGCTGATGCTTTCCACCAGGTTGATGGGATGCCCGCTGGATGTGCCCTCCAGGCTGAAGCCGGCGGTACCATATGCCAGCGTGAAAAGGAACGCCGAAACCAGGATGATCACCCCCTGGCGCACCGAGGGCGGGTCGGAATGACTATGAAAACTGCGACTGAGCAGGAGCAACAGGAACAACAACACCCCGGCCAGGAGGGTCCCTAGATCCGGAGTGGTAAGGAAGTCAACCAGGATCTTACCGCCCACCACCAATACGCTCAGCACCCAACCGGTGCGTTTGCGCCTCCACAGGCTGCCGGCAAGCAGGAACAAGGCAAACCCGAGCAGGGCGGTTGCCAGGTGGCCTCCCACCTGGACTTCCAACGCGCTGGTCGAGTTGATCTCTTCCAGGCGGTCGATCATGGACGGCTGGATGGCCAGCAGGAGATTAACAGCCCCCAACAGCCAGATCAGGATGGCAACCAGGCGCACCCCCCAATGGGGGAACTCCTTCACTGTTCGCGAGGCGATGGTGAGAATATGTTTTTCGGTGTATGCCATGGCTCGTTTACAACAAATCATGCCCCAGGGCTCGGTGATGTTCGGATCTCCCCCTTGATCTGCCTTGCCTGGTCCGACCTAGCGCGCGGGGAAGAAGTCAATCCGAATCTGTTCTTTACTCATTATACTCTTTCACGCCTGAATCACAAATCGCCCTGGATCCGGAGCCTTAAAAAGTACTCGATCCCCATCATCCTCAACCCTGAACGGAAGATGGCTGGAAATGCCAGCAAGCTTCTTTCCGGGCTGACAAACTCCGGGTGGACCAGGGCATAGTCGCGATTTTTCCAGCGCAGTGAGCAACTCCCCCTTGCCAGCACGTTTTTCAACCAGTCCACCTTTTTTCCATAGGTGAGGGCGATCACGAAGCCATCCTCATACGGCTCGGCGATGATTGGGATCTGGTATAACCTGCCGCTCTTTCGTCCGAGGTGGCCGAGGATGGCGAAATGGCCGAATTTCTTCCCGCATAGGTGGATGAGCAGCTTGTTGGTGGCGGCTTTGTTCAACTGGCGGATGCGGTCCAGCGTCGCTTGTTTCATGTAACTTCCTCGGGCAGCGGTGTTTTCGTTTTCCGCTTCACCTTAAGCATTGCGATCTTGGTCGAATGGTTGAAGGGAGCCGGGTCGCTGATGGGCGAGCCTGAGCGTGTGCTGGCATACCCGCACACATCTTCGGGGACGGGGATTAATTCTGCCAATTGCATGTACCCGTCTGCACATAGTTCTTCCAGGGTGCCCAGGAATTTCTTTCCGCTCACGTAGAGGGCGTTATTTATGAAGATCAGCCAGCCATCCTGAGCCACCAGGGGACGCACCTTGTTGATCAGGCGGGCGCTGTCGGTGTTCAGGTCCAGCGTGCCGCGCGGGGTGGAGGAGTAAAATGGTGGATCCACCACCACGCAATCGAACAGCTCTCCGGTCCTCTTCAGGCGCTTCACCTGGCTCCAGAAGTCGCCTGCCATGAGATCTGCCTCACGGATGGGGAATCCGTTCAAACTGCAGGATTCCCTGGCAAGGTTGAGGAAAGCATGGTTCAGATCCAATTGCACAACCTGCCGGGCACCGCCTGCCAGGGCGGCCACACCCAGGCTGCCGGTGTAGGCAAACGTATTCAACACCCGCCTGCCGTGTGTGTTCAGCAGCAGCCATCGGCGCAAGCCGCGCGTATCCAGGTAAAAGCTGGCATCCTGGTTCATCCCAAGGTCCACAGCATACCAGACCCCGTTTTCCAGGATCTTGCGGTCGGGCTGCCCGCCAAAGAGATGCTGGCCGCGTTTTTCTTCCCTGGAGGCACTGCCGTGTTTCTTGAGCATGCCCGCCTTCAGCCAGGGCAGGCGCTGCTCCAGGAAGTCCTGCGCTTCACGGACCAGCGCCAAGTCCTGCTGCGGGTGGGTGGGATGAAGGGTGAGGACTGCCGTGGTGGCATAAACATCCAGGCTCAGCCCCGGGCAGCCTTCCAAAAAGCCGTTGAACAGACGGAAAGCGCTAAGGTGCCCATCGTCGATGATCGGCTGGCGTGCCTGAAAGGCTTTATCAAGCAGGGAGGTGATCAGCCCGGGCATACGGTTCCTCAGGTTGCTGTGGCTTCCATCTGCGATCGCTGGCGATCCAGGCGGCCCTCATGGATGCGCAGGAAGACCACCCCCGCCAGGATCAACACGCCGCCCAGCAACTGCCTCCAGGTGAGCTGCTCGCCCAGCAGCCCATAGGCAAGGACGGCGGTGAAAACAGGTTCCAGGGTGACCACCAGGTTGGCGACGCTGGAAGGCAGGTGGGACAGGCTGACATTGTACAGCCCGAAGCCAGCCAGGGTGGGTACTGCCGCCAACAGGAACAACAAACCCCAACCCACCCAGGCGTTTCCCAACCAGAGCAGCTCGCCCGGCTGGCTGGCGCTGCCCGGAATCTTGCCGGCGGAGACCAGGTTGAAACCCAGCAGGAAGAGCGCCGCGAACCCGAAAGTGTACAGCAGGGTCGTCCACGGGTTGATGCCACGCTGTGATGCCGAGCGCCCCATCAGCGAATAGACGGCATACATTAAACCGGAGAGCGTCCCGGTGATGATCCCGATCAGGTTCAAGCGCCAGGCGGCTTCGTCCAGGGCGTTGGCAACCAGCACACAACCGCCCAGGCTGAGCACCACTGCCAGTATCTTGCTCCACTCCAGGCGCTCCTTAAGGAACCACCAGCCCAGGAGGGCGGTGAAGCCCGCCGAACAATAAGCCAGCACGGTTGCCACCGAGGCACCATTGATCGCCACCGACAGGGTCCACAGGGAGTTGAACAGTGCCAGGGCCAGCCCGTAGAGGACCAGGAAGGGGATATGCGGGCGCTCCAGGCGTAGAAGCGCCCGCCTACCCAGCGCCAATATGGGCAGCAGGGTGAGGAAGACGAACAGGTCGCGCCAGAATGCCAGGATGAGCGCTGGCAGGGAATAAGTGCGGGTGAGATGCCGGATGAAAATGGCCGTGGTGGATAGGATGGCTGCGCTGATAAGGGCTGCAGTGTAGCCGCGTGTGAGGTGCGATCTGTCAGGCATGGGCAAATGGGATGGGGCTACAACCCCCAGCGTTCTTTCCTTTCCAGTTTTTCAATGGCTTCTTTAACCCGCCGCTGTCGGGTGTCATCCCTTTTGGCGTCCGAGATCCATCCGATGCAGATCCGGCGCTGAGAGGCCGGCAGTGTGTTGTAGAATTCCCAGGCGACCGGGCTGGTCATCAGGGCTGCCTTCAGCCAGTCGGGCAGCGCAAGTTCGAGGCGCCGGGGGGGCGGCAGGTGTGCGTCGGGCAGTGGGACACGGATGGCAGCCAGCCCCGCCGGGGTCATCCGGCCTTCATCCACCAGCCTGGCTGCCAGGTGCCGGTTGAGCTCGGACCACTGGCTGCCGGGCCGGCGGGGGTTGAATTTGCGGGCATAGCGTTCGTCATCGATCTTCTGGATGAGGCTGTCGATCCACCCGTAGCACAGGGCTTCTTCAAGCGATTGGCGGTAGGTGATGGATGGCTTTCCGCTTTCTTTCCGGTGGAAGATCAGCCAGACTTCCCGCTCGGTGGCATGGTTCTGTTCCAGCCATTGGCGCCATTCTTCACGGTTGGCGGCGGTGGTGGTGCGGGACATTTCCATGCCTGCCAGTATACATCAATTTGTCCGGGTGCTTGGCTGGCAGTATAATCAGCCGATGTGCTGGCAGCCCGTACTTGGGCTGCCGGTCGCGATCTCAAGGTTTCGCCCGGAGTGGCATGATCCAAGCACTGATCTTTGATTTTGACGGCCTGATGGTGGATACCGAAACGCCCGAACTGCAGATCTGGAAGGACCTCTTCGCCTCCTATGGGCAGGTTTTCCCGCTGGAAGAGTGGGTGCGCATCGTGGTGGGTTCAGGGGTTTCCAACCTGGACCCGGTCACCCGCCTGGAACAACTCACCGGGCTCCAGCTCGATCACCAGGCATTGCACCAGCAGGCGCACCAAACCTGGACGCAGTTACAAACCACCCTGCAGCCCATGCCGGGAGTGGTTGACACCCTGCAGACCGCCCGCGCGCAAGGCTTGCGCCTTGCCATTGCCTCTAGTTCACCCCACACCTGGGTGGAAGGCTTCCTAAAGCGGCTGGGATTCGAGCACCTGTTCGAGGCGGTCGTGTGCCGAGAAGATGCCCCACGCACAAAGCCTGCACCCGACCTGTACCTGGCGGCCCTTTCAACCCTGGGGTTGCGGGCAGACCAGGCGCTGGCGCTGGAGGATTCACCCAATGGAATTACTGCGGCAAAAGCCGCAGGGGTGCGGGTGCTGGGGGTGCCCAACGCTGTCACATCCCTACAGGGACCCCTGCCGGCTGACCTGACGCTGCACTCACTGGCCAGCCAGCCGCTGGGAGCCGTGCTGGCATATTTTGGAGACCGGTTGGAGCTCCGCCCGGAGAGCGGGCAGGATATCCCCGGCATCCGTGCCGTGGAGACAGCCGCCTTTTCCCGCCCGGCCGAGGCGCGGTTGGTGGAGCAGGCGCGCCAGCATGGCAGGGTCAGCCTTTCGATGGTGGCGGTCGAGCAGGGCAGCCTGGTGGGACACGTGCTGCTCACCCCACTCAGTTCAGAGAACGGATCCATACCCACCGGTGGGCTGGGGCTGGGTCCGCTGGCGGTTGCCCCTGAGGCCCAGGGTAAGGGGGTGGGTGCGCGGCTGGTGCGCGCTGCCCTGGAGCGGGCGCGCAGCATGGGGCACGGCTTCGTCGTCCTGCTGGGCGACCCGGCTTACTACGCCCGTTTTGGGTTCAAACCCGGGCGCAGCCTTGGTCTCACCAGCGATTACGGCAGCGGGGATGAGTTCCAGGCGTTGGAGCTGCGGGTGGGAGCGCTGGCTGGCGCAGATGGGCGGGTTCACTATATCCCCGAGTTCGGGGAACTGGATGGGTGAATAAAAACAGGGGGCACACGTAGATGCTTGAGCGTATGAAGAACGAATATCCCGGTTCAGTAATTCCATGATTGCTGGAGTTGTCACGATGCACCCGGATGGGGAAAATCGACTGGGCGAATGCTTGCCATCCTGTTTGTGAGTGAATTAATGATTACAAGCCGGAGATGATCAACCGTAATGATCGCGCCGGCAAAGCTCCCCCTACCAGGTCGTGGATGGGATTAGCGAAGGATCTTCTCCATGGCTTTCCCTTTTGCGAGTTCATCCACCAGCTTATCCAGATAGCGAATCTTCTGCATCAATGGATCTTCGATCTCTTCCACGCGCACACCACAGACCACTCCCTTGATCAGCGCACTGTGGGGATGGATGGCAGGCGCCTGGGCAAAGAAGGTTTCAAAGTCATGGTTCTGCGTGATCTGTTGCTGCAACCCAAGCAGGCTGTAGCCGGTCAGCCAGCAAATGACCTGGTCAACTTCTTCTTTGGTGCGGTTTTTCCGTTCCGCTTTCTGGATATACAGCGGGTAAACGCTTGAGAAACTGGTCGTGAAAATTCGGTGTTTCGGCATGCTTTGATCTCCAGGTGAATGGGTCCAATCTAAAGTTGTTCCCTGGGAAATCTATTGACCCGGCGGGCGAAAATCAACTCTTTTCGCGACAACCTTGTCAACCTGCTCGGGAGTGAGAAGCTCTGTCGCACGAATGCTGAATGTTCCACTGGCATTCCCAGCCAGGGTTACAGCCATGGCACTCACGTAATCCGGTAAATTCACTATGATGAAGAAGTCTTCTTCGTCACACGAATAATAAAAGGCTTCGAGAGAACCCCCCACGCTTCCCAACGCCTTTTGTGCCACATCGATGCGCACCGAACCACCTTCTTGAAGTAGACCTTTGTACCCCTCCGGCGTGTACTTTCCATGGAACAAGTATTTGCGCATGATACTCCTTTCATTAACTATTTTTATCCCAGTGCTACGTCAAGCAGCATCATGATGGCAAAACCCAGCATGGCGCCAAAGGTGGAAAAGTGGGTATCCTTGCCGGACTGCGACTCGGGGATGAGCTCCTCCACCACCACGTAGATCATGGCACCCGCCGCAAATGCCAGTGCGTAGGGCAGGATGGGACGCATTGCCAACACCAGGGCCGCCCCGATCACACCCGCCACCGGTTCCACAAAACCGGAAGCCTGGCCATACAAAAAGCTTTTCAAGCGGCTCATGCCTTCGCGCCGCAAAGGGATGGAGACCGCTGCCCCTTCGGGGAAGTTTTGCAATCCGATCCCAATGGCCAGGGCTACCGCACCGGCCAGCGCGGCAGAAGGGATGCCTGCCGCCACCGCCCCAAAGGCCACGCCAACTGCCAGTCCTTCCGGGATGTTGTGCAGGGTGATGGCCAGCACCAGCAGGATGCTACGCTGCCATGACGTCTTGATCCCCTCGGCTTCGCTGGTGGGCAGGCCCAGGTGGAGATGTGGCAGGATCTTGTCCACACCCCACAGGAACACACCACCCATTAAGAAACCGATCACCGCTGGCAACCAGGCGGGGAGATCGCTCGATTCCTCGGCCATGTCGATGGCTGGCGCCAGCAGCGACCAGAAACTTGCCGCGATCATCACGCCAGCTGCAAAACCGAGCATGCTATCCAACACCTTGCGGTTGATGGCCTTAAAGAAGAAGACCATCGCCGCGCCAATTGCCGTCACACCCCAGGTGAAAAGCGTTCCCAGGAGCGCTTGCAGAATGGGATTGAGATTTGCGAACCAATCAAATGACATGCTTGCCTCCAGGTTGGGTCACAATCGCCCAAGCGTTATTATTTTACATTTATTTCGTCCTGAGCCAAAGGCAACCCTGTTCCAGCCTTCCCAATTACGTCAGATTGTACTAACATAAGAAGCGATCCACATTTCGGGGGCAGGTCAAATCAAGACCATTATTGATTTGAAGAGTTACGCAGACTAATGATCTGTTAATCCGAATAATACAGCCAGTATATTAATTAGCCATTATCGAGAGGCGGCGAATATGGCAAAAAAACAGCAGGCGATGTCTCCAGGTCAGAATCCAGGAGAATTGGTGATCGCCAGGTTAAATACTTTCACCGATCCGCAAGGAAATCTTCGGATAGTTGGATTGATAAAGAACAAAACTGGCGATCTCGTAAAGTCAATTCAATTGCTGGCGGACATCCGTGATGACTCGGGGAATTCACTCCTCAGGGACGAAAGCGGTCAGGTAGTGGATGGGAAACCTTTTTACCCAGAGATCACCACATTAATCCCGGGAGAGTCATCCCCATTCTCCTTTATTTACAACCAGCGCAATGGCGCAACCTCCTCCTATGAAATTAGAATCATTAATTACCAGGTCGGAGAATCGACCCGGGCTGATCCGGTGATCTCCATTGAAGAATCCAAACCAGACCTCCAAATTCCTGAAACCAGTAAAGCAGAAATAATTCCCGTAATACCCGTGGATGTCTCCCGGCATATTTCAGAGCTGGAGGCTGTAAAACCAAAGCCTGAGGCTCAATTACCCGCGCATCCCGAACTTGATTCCGTTGTCCAACAATTCGTGACACAGGCGGGAGAGGACTTGATCGCCACGGTGGTGACAGGACCGGATGGAAACATCCTGTCAAGCAGGTCGAATGATCCCGCATTCAACTCGACGATCACTGCTGCAAGTATCACACCGATTTTACAATTGGCTGCTCGAGCTGGTGCGAAAATTAACTTGGGCAAGGTGGAAAACAACATGACCACCACGGATAAAGTCTATTTCATTGCCAGATTCATCGGAGATGGTTCTTACAACTGGGGGGTTATTATATTAAAGAGCGCAACCATTGGTTTTATCCGTTTGTTGATGAACGAATTTGCAGAAAAGATCTGGTTGAAGGTCAAGCAGGGGTGAGCTGGTCATACCCACAGCAGCCAGATCTGCTTGTCTGACGGGCATCCCCCTCACGGAAATTCGGTGACCTTCAGCAAGACGCCCTCCCCCAATGAGAACGGATGCACTGGGAGAAATGAGGTGCACTTTTGCGTTCATGGCAGCATACCAAGCTGGTCAGACTCGCTCATGGATGTGTCCGTGAGGATGAGTTCATGGGTATACCCGCCGGTTTCCCAGCGATACGTCAGCATGGGACCGCTGTACCCGCCCATCGTGATGAACCCGCTGCCGGATTGAACGCTCCCTGCAGGTGGAGTTTCAGGGGGGACAGCCTGTTCCGGTAGCAGTTGGACGGGGCTGCGCTGGTAGATGATCAGGTGCCCGCGGGGATCCTGCCAGGTGATGGTCAGGCTGTCCCCGGTTGCCTCTCCCTGCGGCTGCAGCGAGTACGCGGGAGGAACGCTCGGAAGGACCAGGTCCGGGTGAAGGGCGAGCAGGTCGCCCACCTCCAACGATTCGACCGCCTGGGCAACCCCGATGCCTGCGCCGGCCACTTCCCCGTTCTCACCCTGGATGGTCACGGAGGTATCGCTCAGTTCAGTCACAGCCTCCATGTTCCCGCTCACCACCAATTTGCCGGTGCCCGGGTCAACGCGGACGGTCACGCCGTTGAAGGTGAGCAGGGTCTCCATGGCAGCCCTGGCAGCCGGTGAGAAGGCGAACAGGAGGGCGATGGAGATGACCAGCGCCAGGGTGATGAACAACACGGTACGGTTGCGACGGGAAGACATGGCTTGACTGGTGGAGAGGATCAGCCCCTACTTCACTTCACGGAAGAAATGCAGGGCAAGCATTTCACCACGCCAGGGGAAGGGGATCATATCCGTTTCGGCTTTGAACCGTGAGCCGTCCTTGCGGATGCCTGTCACCTGGAAACGAGCCGGGGTCAGTTCCTGGTGGATGTGCTGATGGTACATACTGACGATCTTCTCCACATCCCCGGGGATGGCGTGCTTGTTCACAAAGCCATCCATCGCTTCCCATTCTTTCACGGTCAGGCCGAACATTTTGGCAAAACGCTCGTTGCAGATCTTGTGGACTTCATCAATGTAAAGATAGATGCCCTCCGGGCTGTTCTCGAACAGGGGGCGGAACTGCTCTGCCAGTTCATTAAGGATCTTCACATGCTCGTGTTCTGCGGCCATGGGTGGTCTCCTTTCAGTATACCGATAAGTGTGTTTAATATTATAGTCCAAAATAAGACATAATTTATCCAATTAAGATTCGTCTAAGTTAAGGGGCATGTGAAGGAAAGTGGGTTGCCTGATCATTCTCCCCCAAGTTAAGGCATGGGACGAGGTTATTCAAAAAAAGATGGCAGAAGGTATAGAAGCTATAAAGGTGGTCAGTGAAAACCTGATGAACCGGTTCCCCACCCGACTTGGCATGACATCTTTCCAAAATTCAACATACTGCAAATGGGGATCGCGCACTTTGCATCCCCGTTTTTTGGGGAGGGCAGGGTTGGGGCTGTTGTGACTCACCTCGGCAGGAGTCGGGCCTCCCGGAAGAACAAACCCCATTGCTATGCTACGAGGGGTTTCGGCGGGACGGTGTGCGACCAAGCGTATTCAGTCTCAAACCCAGTTCGACAATTATCTATCCTTCATGGGATTTGCTACGGTGAAGTGGAAGGAAAAATGCTATTTGAACTTGAACCCTTCGGCAAGCTGAATGCACCGTTCTGACACAGGGATGATCGCGCCTGGCGTGGCATCTGCTGGACTGACACAAATCAATGCATACGCCCAACCATTGTATTCCATCCAGATTTCTCTCGTCTGTACATAAGGTTCACCGCTGAACTCGCGGTGGATATACTCGATTGCCGTGCGAGCATTGATCGTGATCTGGTTTTGTGATATCAACTGGAAGTCATTGGAATAAAGTTCGCTGATTAATCGCATGTGGTCTGTGAAAACGGTGTCCAGATCACTCCCCGAAGGGATTGTTTGGCGATTAATTAAAAAATACGGGTAATGTCCCACATTTGAAAACAACAAGTGTTCGGAATTGGTGACCGAATCAAAATAGGGTGGATCATACATCTTGGTTTTGTAACTTGCTGGAACCGAAAACGTGAAATCTTCACCTTCGTAGAGGGTATAGCCGATTGGGTTGGAACAAGCGAGGATGGAAACGAATAGAGTAAGAACTGCACATAATAAGCGGAAATTCATAAATCTCGGATTCGCCATGACCTCTCCTTCTGCTCCAGCCGAGATGAAGACTGATCCAACCGCGAAAGAAATGGAAGAAACCCCAACCTGATTCGAGAATTCCAGTTTTATAAAAGGCTGCCAAACAGCCTGGCTCACCAGCGGCGAGCCGCCAGGCAATGATGACTTTCCTCCTCAAAGAGCACCCGCTGCCCAGACGTCATCCAACTGCCCGGGCAGGGGAATCCAACCTATCAGGGCTTGTTGAGAATGGTGAAGAAATCAAAATCTGCCACGGTGCCTGTGGTGGTGGTAGCGCTGGCACGGATGCCAACCTTGGGGTTCACAAAATCGAATTCGTGCGTCCCGATCAGGGTCCAGTCCTGTCCATCCGAACTGTAATACGCAGTAAAGAGCGTGCCGGCCTTGGTCAGGCGCAACCAGGCTTCATTCTTCACATCGGTCACAGTTCCCAGGTTGGGACCCACGTACTTTCCATCCTGCGCACCTTCAAAATAGATGCCATTTCCAACGCATCCGCCGGGGATGTCGCAGAACAGCCGGCCAAAAGAGGCCACAGTTTGAGGATCTACAAAAACGATGAGCCCGGCAAATTCAAATTTACTGGTGGGCTCAAAGAGCACATGAGTGCTGATCTCAAAATCGGAGCTGCCCGGGTCGCGTAACAAGACCAGTTCATAAGGATCATTTTGCAGGACATAGTGTAAAAATCCTGGGGTGGTGGAAAGATCCAGGGAGGGGACATGCTCCGCGTTCCATGTCCAACCCGGCTGAAGGACGGCGTCGAAGTCTTCCTGGAAGGGGGTTGGTTCGGTGAAGGTGGGAAGTGGAATCGTGGAGGTGGGAGGGGGAGGTGTGGGTGTGGCGGGCACGCTGGTGGGAGTAGCAGGGGTACTGTTGCAACCCGCCAGGAACATCAAAAAGATCAACAAATAAGCGGCGTATTTCATGGGGCTCCCTCCATTGACTTATGATCTGGAAATGTTGCCTTCCGCCAGGACATATCGCGCATCAGGCGACATTTAATGTCCATTAAATAGTATTCCTTTTAATTACTGAATACAATAGGTAATCACCAGATCAAGGGTTGGAATATGAGCAGACAAGCCCCCGGGCGCAGCGACTGCATGCCCGAGCGGGCTGCGAGCCTGCCTAGGGCGGTGCAGAGGCGCGGTGCGCCCTCTCAGCGACCCACTTTTTTGTGTCACTGCGAGCAAGGCGATGCACATGTCCCCGTACTTTGGGGAGTCCCCTGGTTAAGAGGGGCAGCGCTTCCCCGGCGGGGGGAGCATCCGGCGCTCATCCCCGAAATACGGGGTTTTCCAAGGGGCGGGGATCCCCAAAAAGCGGGGATAATAATAATTACGCTTCGCGGTGCGCCGAATACGCCCGGTGGCGGCTTGTCCCCAAAGAACGGGGATGCTTCGCGAATGCCGCCCCGGGCGGCAAAAAGCTTGATTTAAGCCCCGCGCGCGCACACTTAAGTGATTTATAAAAACAAATCAAAATTTGAGTTTATAGGGGGTTATAGTAATGAAGAAGCGATACGTGTGAATTATTAAAATTGATTTGTTTTTATTTGTTTTTTTGGAAAGGGGTTGAAAAGGGGGGGATGAAGATCGTGGAAGGTTTGGTTTATCCATGCTCACCCATTAACACTGCATAATTGAGCCTGGCAGGACGGGATCCCCCGCAGGGAGAGCCGGGTTTCTCGGAAGGACAACCCCCTTCGCTACGCTACGTGGACCTTCGGTGGGACGGTGTGCGACCAAACGATTATGAGTAAGGGCGTCCGCTTTCCATATAGGGCGAGCTACAGATGATGGATCAACTCTGGGACGCTTTGCAATGGCAGAACCGAGATCTTCTTTTCGACCTGGTAAGCATCTGCACCTGGATAGACCACCCACAAATGGGAAAGATCCAGATCGTGCAGCACAGATTGCATCGAACGAGTGATCTCGGGAGCTTCGCTGAACTTCACTTCAATCCCGTAACGTTTCCCTTTATGGAAGAACAGCAAATCCAGCTCCGCACTTTTATGGACCGCCCAGAAGTATGCTTCTGACGGACGGATGATCTGCAAGACCTGTTCGATCACGTATCCTTCCCAGGAAGCACCGACCTTCGGATGACCTAATAAGGTATTCATACCATCTATGTTGAGCAAGCTATGCAGGAGACCGCTATCGCGGAGATAGACCTTCGGTGACCGCACCTGGCGTTTGCTCATGTTTTCATGCCATGGCTGGAGTTGTCGCACCATAAAAGCCCCTGTCAGAACATCAAGATATCCACGTACCGTTTTATCCGATAATCCCATTGCACGGCTCAGTTCGGATGCATTCCAGGTTTGGGCATGATAATGCGCCAGCATGGTCCAGAAACGCCGCATGGCAGTGGCAGGAATCTGAATGCCGAGTTGTGGAATGTCTCGTTCTAGGAAAGTGCGGATAAATCCTTCCCGCCAGGTCAGACTGTCTGTTTCGTTTTTTGCTAAGTAGGAGCGTGGAAAACATCCCCTTATCCAAAGCGACTGCCAATTCGAACTCCCCACTTCAGTCAGGTCAAATCCATTCAAATCCACAAATTCAATTCGTCCCGCAAGCGTTTCTGAAGCATTCCGGATGATCCCCGGTGAGGCGCTGCCCAGGATGATGAAGCGCGCTTTTTGTCCCGGGCGGTCCACCAATACTCTCAAAGTGCCAAACAATTCCGGCATCAGCTGGATCTCATCCAGAATGACCAGCCCTTCCAGGTTTCCAAGTGCAAGTTCGGGGTTCTGGAGTCGGCGCTGATCCGGAATGGATTCCAGGTCAAAGAAAGTCGCCGTTTTTTCTTCGGCAAACATGCGCGCCAATGTGGTTTTCCCAGTTTGGCGCGGCCCCAACAAAGCGGTTATGGGGGAGCGGCGAACTGCTGTTTTCAATAATTCGAGATAATCTGGGCGATTGATCATGAGTTTATTATAGCATGAAATATCGGAGTTATACTCCGAGATTTCAGATAATATTGTGAAAAGTACGGCTCTGCCGTGCCAGTTTGAGGTATGGCGTTAATAGGTCAGGTGGGAGACGTACCTCCCGGAAGGGCAACCCCCTTCGCTACGTGGACATTCGGTGGGACGGTGCGCGACCAAGCGATTATGAATTGGAACAAATGCTCGATATACCGTATATATGGTGCCTTTATGCCTAAAGGGTACCATCGATGAACGGTCTATTTAGTACTCAAAAGTGCTCGGAAGGTTCCAATATGTCGATTTCAACCGTCTTGTTGAACACAAAGTCGCTATGATCATTCATTTTATCGGATAAAATTCATCATAAATGTTAATATAAACAACACAAAGAGATCGATTAACTGATTGTTATATCGATGTAGATGACCAATATGTTTTATTATTTGAACACATATATACTCAATGAACAGATAATGTATAAATAAATGCCAGCGGATACAACAAAATAACATCAAAAACCATCATAATATTGACAAAATAGTATATAAATATTATACTGAACAAGAAAATTGAGTATAGGTTTCACCTCAATAATGATATTTATTCTGCTTCCTTGTTGTGATGATGAAGTTTGAGATCCAGGTCATTTCCACCAGAATTCACAAAGGTTACGAAACCCATCATGAATGCACCGAAACTTTTTACCCCCGGACCTGTGAATGTAAGTGAGGATGTCCGTCAAGCATTGCTTCATTATGATATCTGTCATCGCACCAGAGCATTTGAAGAAATGTTCATTGACTCCCAAGAAAAGATCAACCAGATCCTTAATGCCGATGCTACCTATTATTCCATTATCATCTCAGGATCGGGAACGGCTGCGAACGAAACCATACTTTCATCGGTTCTTAAGGAAGGGCAGGGGGTATTGCTGATCAAGAACGGGACGTTTGGGGAGAAATTGGAAGAAATAATTGACCAGTACCGCATCCCAAAAGAAATCGCATCAAGTGAATGGGCAACCTCTCCAGATCTGAACCTGATCGAGAGCATCTTAAAACGAAATCCAACGATCGCGTTGGTTGCCATGGTTTTTCATGAAACCTCCACTGGGATGATCAATCCGGTCCACCAGGTGGGGGAGTTATGCGTGAAGTATGGCAAAAAATACTTCGTGGACGCTGTATCTGCTGCAGGGGGCGAGCATGTTGACATGCTTAAGAATCACATCGATTTCACCACCTCTGTGGGTGGCAAATGCATTGGTGCGTTTCCCGGTTCTGCTTTCATCTGTGCCAGGGAAGCATATTTAAAGCAGATCACCGCCAGCCAATGCAAGAATGTTTATCTCAACCTGTATAAGCATTACCAATTTGCCCTTGTCAAGCACCAAACCCCAAACACTCCCAATGTGACCCTCTTCTGGGCGCTCAATAAGGCAATTACCAATATCCTCCAGGAAGGACTGGAATCACGGATCAGTCGTTATCGCAACTGCGCGCAAATCATCCGTAACGGAGTCCGCAATGCTGGACTCAGTCTACTGTTGGACAAGGAAATGTCAAACACTGTCACTTCGGTTTTTTTGCCCGAGGGCCGCAACATTTACCAATTCATAGGCGACCTGGAGGAGCGTGGCTTTTTTGTTTACCTGGGCAAGGGGAAGTACGCCGATCTGGGCATGTTCCAGATCGCCAACATGGGTGAGATCTATGAAAGCGATTGCCACGCTTTCTTGCAAGTGCTGGAAGAAGTCCTGAAAAATTGATTGGATATCCCATAACCAATCGTCCATGGAAGGATACTGGATGGAAAGGAGGACTGACAAAAAATTCTATCAATGCTCTTGACACATTCGATCTGATCAACCTAAACAAGGAGAATGAAGATGAGAAAATCTGTAAGATTTTTTGCCACATTGATGGTTTCAATCATGATCGTGTCAGCGATCAGCGCCTGCCAACCCAGCGCGACCGCGACCCCCGTGGCATCCAACCCACAGTCCCCCACATCGGAACAACCCACAGCTGAAGTTCCCGCCAAGGATTCTTTGGTCATGTTATCTGCAGAAAGTTTCACCGGTGCGTGGGATCCGGCTGGTCACACGGTCCTGGCTAATGTGCACCTTGAGCAGTTGGTGTTTGACCATCTTTGGGAAGTGGATTGGGCAAGTGGAAGTACCGAGTACGTGCCGCGCCTGGCCCTCTCCTGGGGGTATTTGGCGGATGGAGTCACGCTCGAGATCAAACTTAGGCCAGGTGTGAAATTCCAGGATGGTTCCGATTTCGATGCGGAAGATGTTGCCGCAACAGTGGAACGCTACAGCGATCCAACCAAACCCATGGGTTTCTTCTGGGCAGAGCAAATGGTCGGAACCGCGGTCGATCCGCTGACCGTGCAGATCACCACCACAAGCGGGCAGCCATATGCTCCCCTGGTGAACAACCTTTCCTTCATTTCCATCATGTCATCAGCAGATATCTTGGATGAAGCCAAACTGAAAGCCGGGATGAACGGCACCGGTGCTTTCAAGTTCGTCAGCTACGAGAATGAGCAAGTCAACCTGGTGGCGAATGAAGATTACTGGGATGGCGCTCCTCAAATAAAAACCATTACCTTCCGATATGTGGCAGACCCTGCCACCCGGTTGGCGGCTCTTCAGTCTGGAGAGGCTGATCTCATCGAGCGCGTTGATTCTGAACAGATCCCCACCATCCAGGCAGATGCAAACCTCGAACTGATTACCCTGCCTTCGATCGAACAGAAGAATCTGGTCTTCAAGTGGGCCGTTCCCCCAACGGAAGAAGCCCTGGTCCGCAAAGCGATTTCTTATGCCATCGATCGCGAGACGATCGTCAATGACATCATGCAGGGCTATGCAACTGTTGCAGATAGTTTCGTCTCTCCTGTTGCATGGGGTTACGCTCCGGCTGAGGGGTTCCCGACATACGATCCTGAGATGGCAAAAGCTCTTCTAGTTGAAGCCGGATATCCAAATGGTGAGGGTTTGCCCGAACTGACCTACTTGACCTCGGTCGGCTTCTACCCGAAGACCAAAGAGTACGGTGAAGTCATTGTGTCAAACCTGGCCGATGTGGGCATAAAGTGCACCCTTCAACCAATGGAGACTGCCAGCTGGTTGAATGCGCTCTATACCCCCAATTCTGGTAATATGGTTGATACCGGTTGGATGCCGCCTGCATTGGAACCTGATATGACCTTGGCGGCGCTGTACAAGAATCCGGGGTTGACCACCGGTGGTGGAAGTGCAGAAATTAATGAGGCACTTATCAATGAAAGCAGGATGGTTGATCCGGTGCAACGGGCTGCCTATTTAAAAGATGTGGTATACCCCCTCATTGCAGACGTGATGCCACAGTTGCCCCTGTTCAACTCCATGTTGATCTATGCCAAGAGCACAACCTTGCAGGGATTCGTTCCTGCTTCCACATCGGATCTGTCGTCCATCCGAGACGCATACTTCATCAATAAATAGTAACAGCAATAAACAAACCCGTGCCCAAAACAATCTGCAATGTTTTGGGCACGGTTCAAAAATTTCCTGATCCGAAGTTACCACCCATGCTATTTTTTATTAATCCTGGCAAAAACAGGAAATATCTTTAGTGATGTCGAATGGCTATACAAGTAATGTTTCGTCCTGATCGAATTTAGAATTAATCCGATGAAATCCCAGAAAATATATCTTCTGAATACCATAATGATTGGGATGAAAGGAATACAATGGGAGAATGCGCCAGCGGAATATTGAAGGGCTTGAAATGGAGATCTTTTAATGATCACAACTATTGTTAAGCGCTTGCTGCAAGGCTTGATTGTTGTATTTGCGATCATGGTAATCACCTTCATCATGCTACGATTGATCCCGGGTGATCCCTCAAGGACCCTGGCACCCGTTGCCACTGAAGCGCAGATCGCACAACTCAAAGAGCAGATGGGCATTGGAGAAAGCATCCCCATTCAATTTTGGAAATATTGTCAGAACCTTTTTCATGGATACCTGGGGTATTCTTATTTTCAAAAAGCAGATGTTTCGGTGGTTATTGGCAATGCCCTACCCAAGACGGTGTTATTGTTGTTTTTCGCCCTCATCCTGGAACTGATATTTGGAATCGTATTTGGGATTTTAGCAGCAGTTAAGGCGAACACGTGGGTGGATAAAGTCATTTCTGGTTTTGCAGTGATATTTCAATCCCTGCCAAATTATTGGATCTCACTCATCATGATCTCCATCGTTACAGTCAAACTTCACTTGATCCCATCCATTGGTTATAAAGGACCAATCTACGCTGTGCTGCCTGCGATCGTACTTTCCCTGCAGCCAATGGCGGTTTTAATCCGTAACATCCGCGCTTCGATGATGGGCAGCCTCGGCCAGAGTTTTGTAAAAGCAGCCAGGGCCAGGGGGGTTCCTTGGAGATTTACCCTGATTAAATACGCATTCCGGAACTCGCTCATCCCCATGTTAACTTTATTTGGGGCTCAACTAAGTTTCATTGTAGGAAGTATCGTAGTCGTTGAGTATGTATTTGGTTTCCCGGGGATTGGACTGCAAACTTTGAATGCCATTCTTCGGCGGGATTATTTCCTGGTGCAAGGGTTGGTGGTCTTGATCTCTGGATTCTTTATCATCGTAAATACTGCCATCGATATTGGGTACATCTATCTAGATCCGCGCATCCGGAAAGCACTGGGTGGCTTATGATGAAAAAGAATAAAGCATTGGGATTGCTGTTGAAGGACAGGAATTTCCTGATCGGCGCCGTCATCATCGTTATTACGCTTTTCATTACCATATTTGCGCAGCAAATCGTCCCCTATAATCCTGGAAAAGTTGCTCCCCATGACCGGCTGATGCCACCATTCTGGAGTTCGGACACCAACGCATTTCACTTCCTGGGCACAGATTCAGTTGGCAGGGACCTGCTCTCGCGCATTTTCATTGGTATCAAGAACTCCATGGTGATTGGGATTTTCTCCATTGCTGTGGCAATATTGATCGGGGCGGTGGTGGGACTGCTATCAGGATTGTCTTATCCAGGCTTTATCGACTCGTTATTGATGCGGATCACAGACATCCAAATGGGATTCCCGTTTGTTTTACTGGCAATCATCATCTTATCGCTGGTCGATCCTACCGTGGTGACGATCATATTGGTGTTGAGTTTATCTGCATGGCCAGCCTATGCCCGCGTCATTAGGTCCGGGGTGATCATCGAAAAAGAGATGGATTATGTGGCAGCCGCAAAGATCATGGGCGCAAGCCGGCTGCGGATCGCATTTAAGTACCTTGGGAAAAACCTGGTGCCTGCCATTCTACCGGTCGCCCCCATGGACCTGGCGAGCATCGTGATCGCAGAGAGCTTGCTTTCATTTATGAACCTGGGTATTCAACCCCCTGGAATATCACTGGGCAATATCATGGCTGATGGATGGAAATACATCGCAACACAATGGTGGATTACCGCTTCACCTGGAATAGTCATCTTCATAATTGTCCTTGGGCTTAACCTCATGGCTGACGCCATGCAAGCGGTATCGGGAAAACGACAAAAAGAATGAGGCTTTTGGAGAGATCATGGATCAAATCGTAACCAAGAGTTTAAGTCCAGCACCTGATTCAGAAGTATTACTCGAGGTAAAAAACCTTAAGACGTATTTCTATATGCAATCTGGGGATGTGGTCAAGGCTGTTGATGGTGTAGATTTTTCCCTGCGTAAAGGGAGTGTATTGGGCATCATCGGCGAGAGCGGATCTGGAAAAAGTGTCACCTCCCGGTCTATTTTGCGCATTGTTGATGAACCGGGCAAGATTGTGGATGGTGAGATCTTTTTCAGGGGCAGGAACCTGCTGAAGATGTCTGAAAAGGAAATGAGACAGATCCGCGGGGCACAGATCTCGCTGATCTTCCAGGATCCGACCACCTCGTTTAACCCGTATACCAAAATCGGCGAACAATTATCTGAGGCATACCGCGTTCACCGGCGCGATAACAAAGCAATTGTCAAAACACACGTCATCGATGCGCTGAAAATGGTGGGAATTTCCAATTACGAGGATGTTCTCGACCGGTATCCTTGTGAATTTTCTGCTGGCTTCAGACAGCGGATCTTCATTGCCATGTCCATGATCTTCAACCCGGCACTGCTAATCGCCGACGAACCAACCACGAACCTGGGCATCACCATCCAAGCTGAGATCATCGAAGCACTCATTGAAGTCAAAGAACGGGTGGGCAATTCGGTGATCATTATCACGCATGATTTTGGGGTGGTTTCGCAGTTCTCAGACGATATCATGGTGATGTATGCAGGACATTGCGTGGAATATTCGCCCAAGAGAGACCTGCTGTTAACTCCTAAACACCCTTATACGGTTGGCTTGATCCAATCTGTCCCCCTGCTGGAAGCTCGCAAGACGAGGCGATTAAAATCCATCCCGGGTTTCCCACCAGACATGGTACATGTACCCCAAGGATGTCCTTTTGCACCCCGCTGCCTGTACAAGCAAGAGAAATGCTCCCAGGAACTCCCCCTCCTTCAGGACCTTGGAGCAAGCCGAAAGGTGGCATGCCATTACCCACTATACAATTATCATACCAGTGATGATCTAAAAATAGGACAAGGTGAACCTGATGAGCACGCCGATTCTGGAAATACAAAAAGTTAATAAGCATTATCCCATCCGCGAAGGATTTTTCAACAAACAGGTGGGATTAAAGCAAGTTGTGAATTCCGTCAGTTTCACCATCGAAGATGGTGAGACTGTGGCGCTGGTGGGCGAGTCTGGTTGTGGAAAATCGGTTTTACTGCGTACGATCATCGGGCTTGAACGACCCACGGATGGAAAGGTGTTATTCAGGAATAAAGAAATCCATAAAATGGATAAGCGGGAAACCAACGGATTCAGAAAAAAAGTGCAGTTGATCTTCCAAAATGCCTTCACCGCACTCCATCCTCGCTTTACGATCGAACAATCCATGGAAGAGGTGCTCATCCTTACCGGGATGAAAGACCCGAAGAAAAGAAAGCAAGCGATCAATGACACCTTGTTAAAAGTCGGCTTGGACCCGATATATCGTTTTCGATATCCTGAACAATTATCTGGGGGGCAGTGCCAGCGGGTGATCATTGCCCGGGCGCTTGTGGAACAACCAGATCTCATCCTGGCGGATGAGCCCATTTCATCTCTGGATGTATCCCTGCAGGCGCAGGTGCTGAATTTATTGATGGACCTACAAGAGGAATATAAAATGTCCATGCTGTTCGTCGCGCATGACCTGGCGGTTGTCCGGCAGATGTCCAGCAAGATCATGATCATGTATGCAGGCACGATATTGGAAAGCGGACCCAGTTGGGAGATCTATAATAATCCTCAGCATCCTTATACCAAAATCTTATTGAAATCTGCTCCCAGCATTTCCAAGGGGATCAATGAAGAGGGGTTTAACCTGGATATCAAGGTGGGTGATACACCCAGTCCCGATTCATTACCTGTGGGATGCTTGTTCAATACTCGCTGCATGTACAGCGAAGAGCGTTGCTTTCTCGAAAGGCCGGCAGATGCCAAGGTAGCGCCTGGTCATTTCGCGAGTTGTCATCTGGTACAGCAGATGCAAGAAACGTAAGGTCATTCCGAGAAATACGCATTTCAACCCCGATCTACTAAAAGGAGGAAAAACTCATGGAAGAAGCATATGTTCTCTCGTATGACGTTGGGACAAGTGGTGTTAAGACAGTACTTGTTGATCTGGATGGGAATGTGGCAGGGATCGCGTTTGCCAGTTATGGCTTACTCACCCCGCAACCCGGCTGGGCAGAACAAGACCCTGCTGCCTACTGGAACGGGGTCTGTACTTCCACGAAACAGGCCTTGCAGCAAACAGGGATATCACCCAACAAGATCAGGGGAATAGCCTTTAGCACGCAATGGAAGGGGATCATCCCGGTGGACGAACGGGACCAGGTGCTGCACAATAATATTATCTGGCTCGATAACCGTGCGGTCAGGCAGGCAACAAGACTCAACCAGAAATTAAACGGGGAACTACTGCGGGGAGATGACTACTGGCCCAAGGTGCTGTGGGTTAAGGAAGAATTACCAGCCATCTATGCGAAGACGAAATCTTTCCTGGAGGTAAATGCGTTCCTAAAATTTAAGGCTACCGGTGAAAAGTGCGTGGACTTGACCAATAATTTTGTTCATACAGCCAACCCGGACCTACAGACTTACTACAGTGAGATACAAAAGGCTGCAGATGTGGACCTGGGCAAGTTTCCAACGCTGGTGATGTCCACCGAGAAGGTGGGGGAGGTTACAGCCAGGGCAGCGGAGGAAATGGGCATCTTGGCAGGGACCCCGGTGTTTGGTGGGTGTGGGGATATTCCAGCAATAACGATCGGATCGGGACGCTGTTCACCTGGAGATTTTCATATTTACCTGGGATCCTCAGGCTGGCTGGCAGTGGTGTCGAAACGGGTAACCAGCCGCTCCTTGAATTATGTGACCTTTGAGAAGGATAAAGATATCAACCTTTTGGGTGGAACGAAAGCCGCTGGCATGTCCTTTAATTGGGCGATTGATCAATTTTACCGGGCGGAAAAAGAGACCCTCAAGGAAGGCATTTATGAATATGTGAACAAGGACATCCAGAACATTCCACCAGGCTCGGGGAACCTGTTGGCAACGCCCTGGTATTATGGTGATTTCCCTCCAGTTGCGCAGAACGCCAAATCAGTTTTCCTGAATATCTCTGGCCAACATGACCGCCGGTATATGATCCATGCGGTATTGGAAGGGATCTGCTACCAGATGCGTTGGTATGCGGAAATCTACCATGCTCAAACCGGAAAAAGTGTAAATTCCCTGAGAATCGTGGGTGGCGGCGCAAATGGAGGTCCATGGATGCAAATGATGGCAGATGTATTGGGCAGACCGATAGAAGTGCCCGAAAACCCCAGCCATGTGGGTGCCCTGGGAACGGCCTATTGCACGTTCATCGGCATTGGGTTGTGCAGTGATTTTTCAGATGTCAAGCGCAAGGTCAGGGTAAAAAAGACTTACCAGCCGCGTGCTGAATATGCCAAAATATACGATGATCTTTATGGGCAGTATACGAATATCAGCCCGATGTTGGAACCACTATTCTCAGCCCTTAATAAGTAGGTGCCAGAATTGCAGGAGGGAGGTGGCGATCCTGGAAATAGGAGAAACCCATGAAAACAATTCTCGTGGCAGAATTTCACCAGGAAACGAACTCCTTTAATCCCTGGCCAACCACACGTAAGGATTTTGAGAGAAGGCAGGTGTCAACAGGAAAACAGATCCTGGAAACCGGACAGCAATTGGAACTTACCGGTATGCTCCAGGCAATCCAGGAGGCGGATGGCAGGGTGATCCCGGTTTGTGCTCTGAAGGCTCCCAGCGGCGGGCCGGTAGTGCAGGAGATTGCGGAAGATTTCCTGCACCAGATGATCTGTGCCATCCGGGCAGCGAAGCATGTGGACGGCATCTTTTTATCCCTGCATGGGGCAACGCAAACGATTGAATGGGAAGATGCGTGTGGTGAGATCATTGAAGCCTGTCGGAAGGAAGCCGGCAGCCAGGTTGTGATCGCCACCTCTGCTGACTTGCATGCGAACATCACGCAAAAATGGGCAGCGAACGCAGATATCATCTGCGGATATCGGTCTTATCCCCATGTTGACCTGTTGGAAACAGGATACCGGGCTGCCAGGCTGGGCATGATGATCTTGCAGGGACGGAAATTGTCCATGGTGCGCGTATCGGTGCCAATGCTGGTGCCAGCAAACCTCTATACCAGTGTGGCTGGCCCATTCAAAGAGGTGATCGAGGAAGCGAAGGATTTGGTTAACTGCCAGACCCTGCTGGATTGTTCCGTTTTTCAGATGCAACCATGGTTGGATGTGAGTTGCGCGAGCGGAGCGGTGGTGATCGCCATAGATGAAAACCCTCTCAATGCGGAGACATATGCCCACCAATTGGCGTTGCATCTCTTCCAGGTGCGCAAAGATTTCCGACCAGCCCTGCAGTCCATTGACCAGGTTATCGACCTTTCCCTTACAAATGAAACCAAGAAACCTGTGCTCCTGGTGGATGCTGCCGACTCAGCCAATGCCGGTTCCACGGGAGATAGTGCGGCTGTGTTAGAAGCTCTCCTGCGGCATGAGAAGAAACCCCGGACAGCAATGATCATCAATGATGCTCCCGCCGTTGCATTGGCCTTTCAGACTGGTATTGGGAAAGTAGTCGAATTCCGTCTTGGTGGGACCAGAAACCCGACTTTGTTCTCGCCTGTGGTGGCCGAGGGATATGTGAAATCACTGCATGATGGTGCTTTCAGACTGGAAACAGCAGCCTATCGCGGGGTACGGATCGAGATCGGACCGACCGCGGTGATCACCGTTGGTGAGAGCGATATCGTGCTGTGCCATGCGATGATGATGAATGGCGACCCGCAGATCTATCGAGGGTTTGGGCTGGAACCCACCTTCTACAAGATGGTGGTGGTCAAGGCTTGCACATCGTTCAGAGAAGCCTATGCCCAGATTTCTGACATTGTTTGTTATACCGACACCCCGGGGGCGGCCTCAGCAGACTTGGCATCTCTTCCTTTTCAGAAAGTACCTTCATCGTTCTATCCGTTCACTGACTTGTCCGAATTAGAAATTTAACTGTTATTACTACTGGAATATCATATAATAACGATGAAAACCTGAGCATTGAGACCCGAATTATTGATAAGTGGAAGGCAGGGTATATGTTATCTGAAGAGCGCCGCAATCAAATCCTTGAGATCATCAATCACGATAAGATCATTAAGATCAAGGATATTACCAAACGATTTAATGTTTCGATTGCCACTGTACGTCGTGACCTTGACATCCTGCAAGAACAACTTTACATCAAGCGTGTCTATGGGGGCGCCATCCCGGTGACGCCATCAGGCACCGAGCCGTTATATTTCACGCGGGAAATGGAAAATCGGGCCGAAAAAATCGCCATCGGAAAGGCAGCTGCGGAAATGGTGGTGGAGGGCGATACGATCTACCTGGATATTGGTACAACCACCCAGGAGGTGGGACGTAATCTAAAGAAAATGAATAATATTACCGTAATCACCAGTTCACTGACGATCATGACCGAATTGGCGAATTCCAATGTCACTGTCTATTCGCTGGGAGGCAAGATCCGCCCGCATGAATTATCGATGTCGGGCAGTATCGCGATACATTCGCTGGAACAATTTTGCGTACAAAAAGCGTTCATCGGTGCAGCCGGGGTGACGTTTGATGAAGGAATTTCAGATTTTAATTACGAGGAAGCCCAGGTAAGATTGACGGCCATAAAACGAGCCAAACAAGCCATCTTGGTGGTGGACAGCACGAAATTTGGTAACAACGCCTTTGCTCGCACCTGTTCCTTGGATTACTTCCATACCATCGTTACGGATATTAATGTCCCAAAGAAGTATATTGATGGCATCAACGACCGGAAGATCAACCTGGTCACTGTTCAACCAGCCGGGGGTATTGAAACGAGTTAGCCTCCGCATGCTAATGTGGAGATATCAAGCGGAGAGGTTCTGGAAGGACAACCATCCGTGCGCACACCGCTGCGGGGGCCCGGCAGGAGTCGGACCTGTAACCAAGCGTATTAGGCCTCCGGTCAACCGTGGGCGGGATCGGGGACCCGCGCCGAACGATGATCAGCCTGGATTTACGAAAGGAAGCCGTTCGCGGCACTTTGGGAAATTACTACAGCCATAGAAGTGTTGCCCGGTATATTCCCCCTTGCCAGCTGTCCGCAAAACCATGGGGATCCCACACTTTGGACAAAATGGGATGGACCTTCCCTGGTTAATCTCAACCGGAACCGGCGGTATATTTCCGACTCCATTGTTCACATGTTGTAAAACTCGTGATTCAATGTCTTTGGTGTTGTAGTCATGTTGTGCTGGTACATGCAATAGGGGCAGATGCGCTGCTTTAAAAACTTCGTCATTGAACAAATCTCTTTCCCTTCTGGAAGCCTGATTATGGCTGGCATCATCCAGTTCTATCCCTGCGATTGGTCGCATTGATCCAGGCTCGCAAAGAAGGAAATCCACGTGGCGGTGAGCAACGCGATTGTGGAACCCATAGTTCTCATTTGGGCGCATGACAAAAAACACATCTGCCAGGTTCACCTTGGTAAGGATGGAATAACGAGACCCAAATAGCAATATGAGAACCTTATAAAATGATAGCTCAGCAGGGGATAAAAAATCATCGCGTAATCGATAGGGGAGATGTGTATTCTGGGGAGTGTTTTTCTTTTTGGGGAGGGAAAAGAATGCGGATAAGCAACCAGGTCTTGAATCTGTTTTGTGGGCCATGATGATTTCTCTCCAGCGATTCAGTCAACTGCGATTGATTTTTGGGGAACCTATTACCTAAAGTGACGCAGGTGGGAGGCGGACCTCCCGGAGGCCTTCGACGGGACGGTGTGCGACCAAGCGATTATGTGGTGGGGAAAAAGCAATTTCTATAATGTCCACCAATTATATCCCCTATATATGGCTTTTCATTTATTAATATTTACCATATATGGGGGTATTTTCATTTATGCTATGTGCATACACCGTATGTTTTCTATGCCTTCTCTTCTGGTAGCTGTAGTAGCTATCGTTTATTGGTAGTGATTACTTTTTTCTTATGTTATTCCTCATCAAGCTTGGTTATCACTGCTTCAAGAATTTCTGAAAACCCTGATGTCTGGTGAAGGGATGCTGTGAGGGTATTCATAGTTTTGAGAATGTTCATCAATTCAGGTAACATTATTCTAATTTTCGTATAAAGATCAATATCTTCACGAAAGCCCTGCATATTATCAGAAGAAACACGCTTCATTACTTCATCAAGTTCATGTTTCTTCTTCTCCCAGTATTCAACATACTGTGCTCTGTCAATCGGGTCGTAAATCTTTGCGTCGTTTAGTATTATTGGGAATATCCGATCAGCAAATTTTCCATTTTCCGCGATTTGGACTAGTTCGAAGCAGCAGTTTGGAGATTTAAGGTATTTATCGCTTATCACCAAGATAATCGCATTACCACGACCTATATTTTTCATGAATTTATTAATATCGCCTTTAAACCCCAAATCGCGTTTATCACGGATGATATTTATATTTCTTTTTTGAAATTCTTGATCTAATTCATTTACTATTATTTCATTCTCATCACCCCAGGCATATGAAAGAAATACTTCTGCTTTTTTCATTTTTCCAAAAGTATCTATCAATTGATGTTTGAGCACATCGCGTAATGGCTTGAATCTCTCATGTTCGAGTTGAATAGAATATAGGCTTAAAACCAAATCAAATAAAGTGACAGCATATGATGTTTCATCACTAAAATCGCCATATCGAATATCGGTCATTTCCACAGGAATAGAAGTACGTAAATTACCTTTTAACAATAATGGGATTACTGAGACTTGATTTTGTTTAGGTCTCTCATGATTTTTTTTGATTTCTGTCTTAATATCGATTTCTTTTTTTTCTACCCACATCTTCTTATAGTCAGGTGTACAAACCATCAGAATATAATCATTTCCATGAATCTGATCTAGATCTTCCAAAACAAATATACCTGCTTCGAGTAAGTCATGAATAAGATTTTCAACCCAATCAAGTTGGTCGTTGGCGTGACTGATATAACAACGTGGAGGAACACGGTCAATGCGAAAGCTTTTTATCTTAGCGAGATTCATCTCGTAAATTCTTCGAAGTTTAACAAGTGATTCTTCCCTCTGAACTCTCCTTCCAACTTTTGCGCCAAGAGTTTGGGGAGTATCAATTTCTGGGAGAAACGTTTTAGCCCCGCATTCATCGCAGAATAAAAATTTATTACCGCCATGTAAATGCTTGATAATTAATGAGTGTCCAATTTGGTGCAATTGGGGACAAAAAACTGGCGGTATCCGGATTACTTCTACGTCATGATTGAATAAGAACTTCTCAAATAAACCTTGAAAAAGTGCACGGCCATATGTAGGCATGGTTGTGCTGTAATATAACAATAATTCAATTTCTCCCTCTTTCTCGTCAATGAGACGGAAACCACAAATCTCACTTGCCCCCATCTCATATTGTGCTTGATTCTGCCATTGGTTTATTCGGGTGAACGCGGTGGTATAACCTAGTAAAACTACTAATGAAGCATAAATGTTCTCTGTTCGTCCGCGAACGATAAACAACACATCATCCACATAATCAAATTCATCTTTAAGTGGACGTTTTTGTTTTATTAGTGCAGGAAAAATCAGCAGGGAATCATTGCCTAATTTCTCCCTAAAACAAATATCATGGTCAAGAAAGCGCTGTACAACTGCATCTATCAAGGTTTGTTCTTCATCTTTTGGGAGTCCTTTAATTTCATCAACCTGATAATTTCCTTGAAGGAGTTCCATTTCATTTATAGCCCCTAGCTCGCGGGGATTTTTATCAGCTAAAAGGATAACAGATGAAGCTATATTGACCAACAAATCAGGGGCAAGCAATATATACTCAACACCGACTGCATTATGTAAGTTTGTGACATAACCATGGGTTTCAAGATGCTCGATTGCCGTTCTTATTTCTGCTGTGGTGAAGCTTATGTCATTATCAATTGCATGTAATTGCAGTATCAAATCAGAGAAACGAACTAGAACTTTCTTAGAGTCATCGCTCTCTTTGAGAGAAAGAATGTAATCTTTAATGCGTTTGAAAGTAAAAGTAGTGACTGTTGAAATCATTTGTTCCCAAGGAATTTGGATTTTAATAATCTCCAGTAATGATTCCATGCCTTCCCCAGTCAAGGCACTTGTACTTATATAACCTCCACTAATACCATAACGTTGGCAGAACTGTTCAAGATCTTGTTGCGAGAGTATTGGAGCTCCGCGATCAACCCTTGCTCCAATTAAAATAGATGGTGGTAATCGCTTTTTCCCTTTCAATTGCTCTAACCAGTATTGTGCCCCCTTTAGAGGATCTTGACGGTTACTTGGGTCAAATACAATTAGCGAGACGTTCACATTATCTAAGAAGATTGAGTGGATTTGGCGATATACATGCTGTCCAGCCAAGTCCCAAAGAACAGCTTCGCACTCAGTGTCATCATTGCGTTTAGTGTTGAGCCTGTTAATTATCCAAAACTGTTGTCCGTGTGAAGATATTTGTTCTTTATATTCACCATGTGAAAGCCACCAACCCACGCCAGTTTTTCCAACACCAGTATCACCAACTAAGACGAGTTTGGCTGTTGTATATTGTAGAGAATGAGTAGTCGCTTTTTTAGAAAGGAGAATACTCATGTCTAGATCCCAGAATCGGATTAATTTATTTTTCCCAATGGTTGCGATTAAATGTTTCTGGGAATAATTTTCGCCGAAACCGGTACTTAGACTTGTTATTTCTTGAGCAAATATTGCTGAAATTTCCCAAGTATCAGTACGCCAAATTCTTAATGTATGGTTTCCATCTACCAAGAATAGTAAACGTCCATCAAATGAATAGGAGATTGATCTTATTGCTTGTGTAAGGCCTTCAAGAATTTTCGTCATTTGATTATTCTTAACGTCCCAAAGGCTTATATTATTACTAGTGGATCCTATGGCAAGTGTATGACCATCTGGAGACCATGCCAAGCTTGGAATATTTGTGTTCTTATTAAGCTCCTTAATAATCTGTACAACTTTTCTTGTCCTAATATCGCATAGATATACATTGTTATTTACTGAAGCAGAAATCTGTTTTCCATCAGGAGACCAAGCAATTTGTAAAACGCCCCCATTTTCTTCTTTATTTGTCTTGAGTATATTGATTTTATTGGATTCAGTTGCCCACAAGTAAATATAGGGGTCATTATGAGAAAAACAATATGCTATATATTGGCTATCTGGTGACCATGAGATTGATTTCACATTTTGAGGGAGAGAACTAATCATTTTTAATTGATTTTGGTTATTGATATCCCATCTCTTAATTGTTCTATCCTTTGCTCCAGATACGAGTTGAGAATTATCAGGTGCCCAGGAAATAGATAATATCTCAGCTTCGTGTCCTTTAAGTATTGACATACATTTTCCACGTCTTATATCCCAAATTCGGATAGCATTATCATTTGCTGTTGATGCTATATAGTTACCATTGGGTGAAATTGCAATGCAAGTTATTGGGGATGAATGTTCGGACAAGACTTGTCTTAAAGTAATACCTGGAATTGGTGAATCACCAATATTTATTTGTTTTCCATCGGGACCATTTTCATGAGGTGAATATTCAAACATATCTTGGGTCATACGCCTACTGCCTTGGAGAATAAAATTTTGTGAATAATTTATTGCAACATTTATTTTCTTGCAGATCTAATCGTGGAGAGTAGGTTTTTATTGGATAATGTCTCATATATTCTGCCTCCAGCAATCATATGTATGAAATATCCCATCAACTCATCTATTACATCCCTAGAAAAAAAATTAATCTGGATAAAGACGCATTATTTACATGAACTTTCCGGTAGGATCTCGATATAAAAGTCTCCTAAATATTGCTCATCTTTCGAAGAATATATATAAGGATTTAATAATCCACCCCCTTCAATCTTGCCCACAACCAAAACACATCGATTAATATAAAATCCCAAATAAATATCACCAAATAACTCAAGACATTTTTTATCATATTCAAGACCAAAATCTCTACCATCGAGGCAAAAATAACCTTTATATGTGGGGGAAGGTATTGAGTTTATATCAATCTCCATTTTGGTAATAGTGCCATAGATACAAGTAAATAGCCCAACATTGCGATAAGCATCATCAGCAGAAATGCAGTTGCGCGTTTTATCTTCAATAAATGCTTCAGTTTCATTTGAATTAAGTGTTTCTATATGGGCATCAACGGTTTGTGTAGCAAATATATGTTGATAATAGCTATATTTCCCTCTTTCGATTTCATACATCATATAAATTACGATCAATAATAATATTAATATCCCTATTAACCATGATTTCCAACCCAGGATAATCTTTCTGGGTATATCGCGTAATCTATCAACAAAGTTTTGAAAAGTATCTTTAGTTGGGTGAAAATCATCAAGAACATTGACATAATAGTTAAGAAAGAATATTAGCACATAATATTGCCCAATGATGAAAACAACAATACGTAGTGTTTTAGTTAAGAAGTTAACACTTGGTGAAGAAAATCCTCTAAACCACCATATAGATAATAATGTTGCTGTGATTAAATATAAGGTGAGAAAGAGAAAACCAATTAACCTTTTCATTTTCACCTCTCCTTACCTGAAGGTATATTTTTATTACCACCCAATTTTCTTTCCGATATTATCCACATGTACACTAGTAGTATCCATGGGATTTTGTGCAACTAGGCGATTATGAACCGTTTACCTTTACGGCCCAAGGTAGATCCAAGATCCACAATCTTCCACACTAACCTGAAAGGCAGTTGAAGGAATATACATAGTTCCACCTGCCATTCCGAAGTGGTTGCTGATAATATCTCCAGTTCGCGTATCTATTTCCCAATAACACCGATCACCTGTTCCTTGAGATCGCCACACGCCTGGTGCAATATCTACTCCCACCAGGTAGAACCCATCGCCGCGAGGCGTTGTGAGGGGATTTACTGTGGGTGTGGGGGTACCGGTTTTTGTGGGGGTTGACGTGATGGTTGGTGTGAATATTGGGGAATTAGTGAAAGTGGGTGTGACGATTTTTGTGATCTGGACCGTTGGTTGTTGGGTATAGGTTGGATAGGGTGTATTTGTAGGGTACGGTGTTTGTGAAGGGATTGGCGTCCAGGCACCTTGTGTTTCTTGAACCGCGCTTTGTATGGCTGCTTGTGATGGTGTACACGCGGATAAAAAGAAAGTCGCCATACAGAAATAGAATGCGAAACGACTCATCTTCATAGGTTCCCCTTTCCCTGTTTGTTTTTCCTCCTGGTTATTATCGCGCCATTTCCAACATTGTACGCATATAAGCTGTTTCTTGTTTAATTAGTATGATGTATGGTTTTGAAATTATCGTCCTCTCATTCCTTCCAAAATCGGAATTCGTTTTATCTGATTTGCCAAAAAAAACCATCACAGAAACAGCTCTTACATTGTTAATGGCGATAAAAATATGATGCACTCAAATTTGAGTATTACAGATGGAGTTTACGGGACACTTTCAGATAATGATGTTAAAGGACAAATAACGACACTTGGTCTTAGAAAAGATTTTAGTGAAGTTAGGAACATTGAAGAGTTAACGGACATAATAAGAAAACTTGTAGAAAGGTGGGGGGTTGATCACGTTTAACTTACATGGGATGTATTAAAGAGGTGGATTTACAATCCAGTAAGAAAGATTTGCCCAATAGAACCTCCTGCATAAAACAGAGTTGCTGAAAGAAAGAAATAGATTATTTGGGCAATTACTAACCATGCAGATGGTGTATCGGTCGTCATGATGAGTGAAAGGATAATCAAGACAGGAACGAGGATTAACACGATAATTATCGAAAGTATTAGGGCAGTATTTTCCCAAGCAATCTTTCGTGGTTTTGATACCAAACCAGAAATTAATTTGACTATTGTTTGACCAACAAGAATTGAAGATGCAAGAGACCATTCGGGGATACGAAAAAAGGCGGAGAATTCGCCTTTACTAAAAGAGATAATACCAATCACAATAAACGGTAAAATAATGAATAAGAGTTCGGCAATGATTAATATTTGTGCTTTTTTAAATTGTTCATTTAGTGTGGGGATATCTTTATCACTTTTTATTTTTTCAATTACTTGTTTGTTTATATTATTTGGCATATTCTTAATAACCTACTAGTTTCGTTAATATTAGGAAAGTAAAGAAAAGCTAATTGCGCAGACTAAATTGCATCAAAGGTGGGCCTGGCAGGAGTCGAACCTGCGACCAAGCGGATTTATGCTTTATTCCAATTGGTACACATTATTAGGTAATTATCTGATATGTTTCAATCGTTTTTTAATAAATAGTGATAAAGATTAGCTAAGCAGTTACTTCTGCACTTTTTACAAAATGTGCGAACTTATTTCTTAATCTGCTGATTCTAACACGCAACATTGAAGGGGATTGATTACTTCTTAAAGCTATTTCGTGCATTGAATATCCTTCAAGAAGTGTGTTAAATAATCGCTTTTCGTCCTGAGTCAAACTATCTAGAAATGGTTCTATTCTTTGTAAACCTACTTCCCATGAATCGTCGTGAATATCATTTGATTCTGATGGAATATTATCAAAATCTGAGATTTGTTCTGCAGGAACTTCTTTTCTTTCTTTTTGTAGGTAATTTAATGCTTCAAAGTAACTAATTTTATACGCCCAGGATCTGACCTGAAAGTCTGTAGTACCATAATAATTTTCAGCTTTAAACCATATAGTAGAGAGGGTATCTATTGCTATGGATTCAACGATTTCTTTTTCAAGATCAGGGAACCTTCTGTTAATGTATTCGGTAACAGCAGGTGCTAATATCTTAAATAATTCTCCGAAGGCAATTTCGTCTTTTTCCTTAACCTTATTAAGTAGGTCGTTCAATGAGATATTATTTCTAATTTGTGTGTTCATGATTAGGTAATGGGTTGTCAGGTGATTTAATCTCATCCAGCAATTTAAATATTGAAACAATATCTATTTGAGCTTGTTCATCAATTTGATAATCTATCGAAGTAACCTTATTACTTGTGGGCATTTTTATTGATAATGTGCCCACACGAATTGACCCGGTAATCCGTCCTCGTAATTGATAAATCAAGTTATAGATCGATTCTGCAAAATCTTTCGAAGATTTTACTACCCTCGTTAGTGCATCGATGATCTTAACCATAATTAATAAAAATAATAATAATTCAAGGGCATATAGAACAAGTTTCACAACTAGATCAATTTTGAAAGTGGCAAATGCCCAAACGATGAAAATTGATTCAACAATGAGCAAAGAAACAAAAACCAGCTCCCTAAGCTGACCACCAGGAGAAATTGGATTTTCCTCGGATGCCTTCTTGATTTTTTTCATCAAAGATTAGCTAAATCAACTAAAGCTCTAGCTTGAGCGATTAATCTACGTAGATCATCATCTTCAAGTTTTCTTACATGTAACAGTAATTCAATTCCAAGAGGTGATTAGTCTGCATCTTTGGTTTTTCAAGGTTAAGCCATTTTGGGAAAAAAATAGGTGATTGGTTTATTTAGAGCATATCCCAAATAGAGAAGAACGGCTGTTTTAACTTCTCGCTCCCCCGCTTCAATTTGAGATATTGCTGCTTTTCGAAAGTGCGCTTCTTCTGCCAATTCGGCTTGGCACATCATTGCCTCCAATCCCGCATGAGTGGTTCGGCAAAATTACTAGTGGGCCCGGCAGGAGTCGGACCTGCGACCAAGCGATTATGAGTTAAGCAGTGCGAATTCCATAGCTTCCACTCTATTGTATCACCCCCATATCTGGGATGTCTGTTGTAGGCTACCGTACCAAATATGGGGGTTGGCTCTCTTCGGGGCATTTTGAGGTCGGATTGTACTGCAACCCTACTGCAAGTCATCATCGGGCGGATTCACGATTTCCTCGATATTTTCAGCCGCCTCATCCTGCGAATGGGCCATTACGTGCCCGTAGATGTCGGTGGTGACGCTCGCCTTGGAGTGCCCTGCCCGCCTCTGGACCGTGTTGACCGGAGTTCCGATGTCCAGGAGCAGAGAAATCGAGGTGTGCCGCAGATCGTGGAAGCGGATTACCGGCAGGCCATTCTCCCGAAGGATTTCCTTGAACTCGCGTGATACTTTGGTCTGATCGAGGTAGGTGCCGATGGTCGTGGTGAAGATCATGCCGGTTTCAACCCATCGATCTCCGGCAGCCGCTCTCAGAGCTTCCTGCCGTTGGCGGTGCGCATCCAGCATTGCCAGGGCGCCCTTGCCAATCTTGATCGTTCGTCGACCGGCTTTCGTCTTCGTGGGGACAAGCACATACCCCTTACCGGCCTCGATCTGCAGTTGGCGTTCGACCCTCAGGGATCCTTTTTGCCAATCCACGTCAGTCCACCTCAGGCCGAGAAGTTCGCCCTTGCGCAGACTGGTTGTCAATGCCAGGTAGTAGAGTGCCACAAGTGGATGATTTCTGGCTGCTGTCAGGAACGCATGCACCTGTTCCTCGGTGAAGATTTGGAACTCCTGCGTTTCCACCTTCGGACGCTCTACTGCCTCGACGGGATTGCGACCGATCAGGCCTTCCTTGACCGCCTGCTTCAGGGCGCCGTGCAGAGTCACGTGGACCAGCTGGATCGTCCGGGCTCCGCGACCTTCCTCCTGCATCCGTAGATACAACTGACGCAGGTGTGATGGAAGGATATTCTGCAGCCGCATCTTTCCAAGTGCCGGGAAGATGTAATCCGAGCAGTACGATCGATAGTTCTTGACCGTGTTCGGCCTGCGGGACAGTTCCTTGCCGGCGAGCCAGCTTTCCATGAATTGCTCCAGGGAAACCTGCGTGCCATCGAAGGTCAGGCCGTGCTCGATCTTACCGAGGATGTCCTTGACCCAGTCGCGGCAGGCCTTTTGTGACTTGGCATATTTCGTGACGCGTCGACCGCTCAGGCTGACTTGGGCGCACCACCGGCCATCTTTCCGCTTGTAGATGGTGCCTTCGTTGTTGCCTCGCTTTCTAGCCATGTTCATTCCTCCTTTCTGTGACTTGGTGAGCCCAGGCAGGAGGAACGAGTGGTGAAGCTTGTGCTATTCGACTGGTAAGGTGCTGTCGTACTCTAAAAAGATTGTACCTGATTTGGTCGCCAAGTGAGCGACCGGGATGGGATTCATTTCTTGCGGTAAGGAAAGGTATAGGGCGGTTCATTTTGCTCTACTTTTCCTTTTAGATACCGTTCCAGATCCCCGACTCTCACTCTGATGGCGTTGCCGATCCGAACGGTGGGGAGTTCGCCGCGCTTGGTAAGCAGGTAAGCATAAGAGAGACTTACTCCAAGCATTTCCGCGACCTCCTTCATTTTCAATAATCTTGCTTCCATGGTTTTTTCTCCAATGAACCGTGATGTCATTATATAGAACTGATGTTCGCATGTCAAGCATTGCGGCTTTCCACTGTTTCTACTGCTTCCATACGTTATACACTTTTGCCAAAATCGGCGATTCTCATGTTTCACCTCCTCACCACATTGCTAAATTTCACGATTGATGATAAATTGTTCCTGCCGAGCGGCTGGGTGCCCCCCTCACCCAGTTCTCGGCACTTTTTATTGGGAAGAGATACAGGCACTCACTTTCTTTCCCGCCAAGGATACTTTGCCGGATGGGATCAAGGACAGTCTGGACCGCCCGAGTGAACAAGGTTCGATATCGAGGCACATCCACACTGCGGGGGTCCGGTTGGTCCGGAATATCCCAGGCATGGACCCCCGATTTTCCAAGCGTAAACAAAAAACGCACCCTCTGGCCGGGACGTACCGTTCTCCCGGCAGCCTGCAGCTGCTTTACCGCGCGGGCGGCTGGTGAGGGAGAGGAATATTCCCCCACTTCACGCGTCAATCGTTGTGACACCAGCAGCTTCTCCAGGGGAATTTTTCCTTTCCGAAGCAATGTCAACTGCTTATCAACAAACGCTTGCGCTTTTGGAAGAACATCCTTCAAGCCATCGGCATCGGGAGCCCTGGCCAGGATTTCCAGGATACCCATCTGAGTCTCAGTGATAAAGGGAGCAGTATCCCGGCGGCGTGCTTCAATCCCCCTGACCTTGACCGACCCATCCTGGAAGACGCCGAAGTAGCGGTTCGGAACCGGTACCCGCTCGTTCACACGGGATGGCAGGAAGACGACCCACCGGTAGATCCCATCCAAAGAGATCGGCAGGCCGGTGCGTTCGGTGATCTCTGCCAGGAGCACCTCATACTCCGCGGGGGTTTTACACCCAGGCTTGTGCACCCACAGCCCATCCACATACATGTGGAGGATCTCAAAATCCATATCTTCTGCAGCTTCCTTGGCACGCAGCAAGGCCTCCCGACCATAGGCAGTTACTGCCTCGTGCGCTTCAATTCTTCCGAACCGCGCATTTTTATACCCGAGGTATCCAAAGCAGGTGACCAGCAGCCATTTCTCAGCTGATGCCAGCGCCTGGTAGGTCGGTCGGCAGCAGTCCAGAGGAGGAAGGGTCATGATGAGCGACTTAAGCGCGATCCGCTTGTTAAGCAGAGGAGCCAAGGTCATCGGGACAATCCCCGGTTCCCCATCGGCCGGTTCGAGGTCCTTGCCCGCCCGCGGCACTTCCGGAGAGATGTTGTACTTCACCATCATGCCGGGATACATCGAAACGAAATCGATCCCGCCCACATCCCGGTGCAGGCCGACGGTCGGCTGGTAGATCATCCCCCCCATGTCGGACTGGAGCAGGGCCATGGCCGTCTTGGGAGTCTCGGCCTGGTGCTTGTGCCACGGAATGAGGATCTTGTTCTGTAGGGCGGTGACGAACTGCATGGACGAGATCCCCGTCCCCGGAGATAGTCGGGCAGCTTCCTGCGCCGGCTGCCGGGTGACACGCGCCATCTCGAGAACGCCGGTCATGCCGTAATCCTTCCAGAGCATGGCATTCTCACGGTCGATATGCCAGCGGCCACGCAAGTGCACCTGCTGGCCACGATAGACGATCTGGCCATAAGAGAAGTAGGTGTGCTCCTTCCGCTCCACCACAGCCAGGTCTTCATCTCGGTTCAGGGGCAAGTCGAAGCCATTTTCCTGGGCTATCTTGACCATGTACGGCATCAGCCAGGTGTCACCCCAGGAGGTCAGGATCAGGTCGGGGTCAAAGCGCTTGATGTCAGCGCGCACTGTCCAGAACAAGGAGGTCTCTTTCTCCTGATTGATCGGCAGGGTGTATTTATTCCGCCCAAAGGCTATGGTGATCGACTTCGGCGTAGCGCGGGCTGGATCACAGTCCGGCTCGATGGAAAGGATGCGGAGCGGCGCTGGCTCAGGCTCCAGATCCCAAGGGGTATCAAGCGCCGCAATCCTGGTCACTTTCTCTCCCGCAATTTCAACTTTGCAACGGGCGAGGGGAAAGACATCGAATGCAGCGGCATAACGTAAGGCGATGGATATATCGCCGTCGTAGTAGGTCAGGTCAGGAAATTCCTGGACCATGGAACGGAACAATTCATCCAGCCAGGCCGGCTGCGACACCTCCACGGACAGGACGGACACCATGCCGCGGAATACATCCTTCCGCTCCTGCCGGGAGAGGGATACAGGAATGGGCTGCACTTCGAGCCATTTCCAGAGCTGCCGGAGACGCGGAAAAGAGCCAGTGGCATAGACCACAACGGAGAAATCCTGAAAGAAGCGGTGACGCTGCCCATCCTCCCCGATCACCCACAAGGTCAGGTTGGTTTCGTTCGGGTAAACGTCAAACAGCCAGCCGGTCATCGTATCGTTCATGGCTGCCTTGAAAGCACTTCGCCTATCTGCTCCCGGAGCCGCATGACTTCCTTGTGCTCTTCGAGCAACATGGAAAGAAGAAACACTTCGAAAGGCAGCGCGTGAGAGGCATACTGCGCCGCCGCCAAATGCTGGCGGGCGGCCGTGAACAGATCGTCCAATGCGAGTTGATCGCTGCGCCGCAGCGCACGCCGGAAGCGGGCAAACGACGCCTCTTCCTGCATGAAAACTTGCGTGGTGGAAGGAAGGGTTCGGCCCATTAGAACAACCTTAGCGGTTCCGGCGCGGGAGCAATCGACTCTACGAAATAAGTATCAGCAGCGGATGCCCGCAGGAGTTCCCACAGTTCCTGGGCAGCAGGGCTGGGGACAGCCGGCGGGTGAATACTCACCGCGCCTCCCGCCAGGCGTTCCAAGCGTCTCAAATGTTCGATGCAGGCACGCAAGATGCGCTTCCGCTCCCCAAGTTGAACAGCTTCATCATAAAAGGTGCTGAGCATATCCAGGACAACAAAAGGCACCTGGATCGCCGGCGTGCTCTCAAGGAGGGAGAGTACCTGGTAGCAGGTGAAGGCACGCGAAACCGTGATACGGTTCAAGACTTCCGGCCGGCCTCTTGCAGCCCGCGCTACGGTATAAGCATTGAAACGGTTGCCGCCGTCCAATACCCGTAACGCTCCATGCTCTCCCAACCGGGCAATAGCGGTAAGCATGGTCGTGTTGATGCTGCGTGGGCCGACAAGAAGAAGCCAGCTGCCAACTTTGGGCTCGATAGAAGTAATCATGCCCAAAAGGTAGCATCTTCTTAAAACAAAAAACACCCTCTCTGGGGTGTGTCGTGGAACCGGTCCTATGGAGGTGCTACCTGTGGGGGTGGAAGAAGATGCCAGCCACTAATATTGGGCTTTGGAACCCCACTGGGAGAAATCCCAGTCCCGAAGCACCATTTTTAATTCATCCTTGCTATGGACACGGAATTTCACAAGAACCTGCCGTACATACCCCTTCACCGTATCCGGAGAAACGTGAAGTATTGCAGCGATTTGGCGGTTCGTATACCACAAGCAGGTGAGGGCGGTGACATCCTTTTCACGGGGGGAAAGCGATTCCCAGCACGCTACTAATGCATCCTGGGTATTCCGTTTCTCAACCGCATCTGCAAGAATGGCTGCATGAACATCCTCTGCTGATCGCTGCTCCCTCACCGCCAGACTTTCGAGCACTGAGTACGCCTGATCATCAAGCGCATACATACGACCACTATTACGCTTGAAACCAAGACGAGAGAGGAGGCGCTTAACAGCATTCATAATGCCACAAGATTATATAGAACAATAGTTCTAAAGTCAAGGTATCAAAATGACTTTTGCGAGACTGATTTATCAGTTGTAGATGCGGCGCGAATCGCACAGCATGACTGGAACGTACCCCCTAATCAGTATCCTGCCATCCTATTATCTCTACTGCTTCAAAGACTGCCATCGGATGAACGACGAGCATGATATCTTCATCGTCTTGTTTCCTGTGGCGTCTTTGCAGGATCAAACTCACTCCAGGAAATTCTTTTTGGAATTCAACATGAGTAGGAACTTCATCAACCAGATCCTGAAATAAAACAGAAGTATCGGCATACGCCATTGCCATTAACTGTTCTACCTGCTCCACCGTTGTCTGGCCAATGTAGGAGATTGCCACAAGTTCAAACCGCTTCAGTTTCCTGCGCAATTGCACAAGGGTCTTTCCCATATCATCGCTAACAAAATGCCAAGTCTGGCCACAAACCGGGCAAATCAGTGGAACAACCCAGACCCTGTCTGAATCGCCCGAAAGTAGGCAAACTTTCCCATCCCGTTCGACGATGTCCATGATATGGCCGCAAATGGTCTGTGATAGAGTGTATTCAAAAACGCTCATCTCTTATCCTTCCATAGCTAGAGAAAACTTGCTACAAAGCATTATCGTGCAGTACTCTCCTATTCGGTACGATCGTGTTGCTTCTTCTTTTTTTCAGGATTAGGAACTACTTTTCCATTCACGATAATTAAATCGCCCGATTCAATGCGTAACCTAATTATCTGAGCAAGATCAGCGGCAGTGGCTTTCAACGCTGCTTTTTGCGCATCTTCCAAGCTGCCATATTGATTCCCCGATATTTCTTCTACTGTAAAAACCGGACTCTTCCTTGGCATATTCTTTGTCCTGTAGGCTTCAGTCTTCGTTGGTTCGAATATTATCATAATCCATCGGTGAACCGCACTCCGGTCGACGAGGCAGCATTCCTTCAGTTGCCATCCCATGGGCAGGTATAATCATCATGATGGCTCCCAGAAAACGCTCCCCACTGGAGATCAAGACAACCGAGGCGCACTTGTGCTCCATTTCGCTGCGCTTGAAGATCCTCGGTCAAGTGCCATTCTTCCGAGACCTGACCGCCTCCGATCATGAATGGATCAATTCGCTGTTCCATGAGAAAGATTTCGATACCGATGAAGTCATCTGTCTTTCCGGTGATGCGGCTGAACAGCTCTTCATCATTGCGGACGGAAGGGTCAAGCTGCTGCAGCATTCCCTGGAAGGCAAGGAGATCCTTCTCGACCTGCTCACCCCGGGGGAATTCTTTGGGGCGCTTTCCGGGCTGGGCAATGATGTCTACCCAGAGACGGCACAAGCCCATACCAACTGCTGCATCCTGGTCATCGGTCGGGAGACTTTCCAGCATGTTCTCCAGCGCTACCCGGCTGTCGCCTTGAAACTGATCGATATCATGGCCGGCAGACTCAGAACGGCCAACGAGCGTGTCCACCAACTGAGCGCCTTGAGCATCGAAGCACGCATTGCCAGCATCCTGCTGATGCTGGCAGATAAGTTCGGAGAACGAAAGGGGAATGAACTCCTGCTGCAGGTGCCTCTCTCCCGGGAGGACCTGGCCGGGATGAGTGGAGCGACCACGGAGAGCGCCAGCCGGGTGATGAGCCGGTTCCAGAAGGATGGGCTGATCCGGTCAGGCCGGAAATGGGTGGCTGTGATCGACCGGGCAGGGCTGGAAGCTTTGGCCGGGAAGGCATAAAAAAAATTATCTACCCATTCGTGGGAGCGCAGGTAGACCCTGCGCTCCTATATTTTCCTGACAATTAATTGATCTACATCATGGAATGAATCTTCCCACGGCGGTATAGTGGTGACATAAGATCGGTCCCTATCTGTAAAGGAGATGAAAAAATGACCACCCTGACCCAACCGTTACGAGACGAGCATAAGGAGCTTTACCCGCACATCGAGAGCCTGAGGCAGGCTGGATTGGCCGTGCACGGGAACCTCACCCAGGCCAGCCTTGAAAAGATCGATGAAGCCTATTCATTCCTTACCACCCACCTGCTGCCACATGCCCGTGCCGAGGAGGCCGCCCTCTACCCGGCCGTGCAAAAGGTGATGGGCAGCCCCCATGCGACCGCCACCATGAGCCGCGACCACGTGGAAGTGGAGCGTTTGACCCAGGAACTGGCAGAGCTGCGTGGAACCCTTCAGGAGGGCGAGATCGGGGCCGGGAAGGCGAATGAACTGAAGCGCATCCTCTACGGGCTGCACACGCTGGTGAAAGTTCATTTTGCCAAGGAGGAGGAGGTCTACCTTCCACTTCTGGATGCCGGCCTGACCGCCGAAGAAGCCAGGGAAATGTTCGATGCCATGGAAAACGCCGCCGGCGAAGCAAAAGCACACATCCACGTTGACTAAATAAAAAAGAGATCGTCCCAGGAATTTTGGGGCGATCTCTTTTTTATTTCGATCAAACAATTGGGAGCTCCGCTTCATCAGCGTGTACTAACCTTCCCATACTGGTCGGTATAACGGCACCCTGGTACTGCTCATCAATCCATGCAATGACTTGGTGAGCTGCATCCCGGATGCGTTCCCCACATTCCATCAGTTCCGCCAGGGCGTTCTCCCCATCCCCCCAATGAGCCAAGTAGCCAAAGGCGACCTCCCCCACATCCAGCCCGAAGTGGTGGAGGATGCAGAAGGCAACCGATTCGGCCTCACACTCGATGCGCGAGCGCGGGTTGTGCGCCCGGTATTCTTTGTCAGAGTGCAGGATGGCATGACCCAGTTCATGCGCCAGGGTCTGGGCACGGAAGAGCGGTGACCGGTTGCCGGCCACAACGATCCTCTTCGCATGACCTTCCTCGTCATAGCTGCAGGCGCCGCCCCAGTTCGGATTGTCCGACTCGATCAGCTCGACCTCGATGTGGAGGATTTCCTTTGCGAAGGATGCCAGCGCAGCGTACACTCCCTGATCATCCCCTGCAAGGTTCATGTTGATCGGCTCGGGGATGGGAGCGCCGTCCGTCTGGCTGACATCGAAGGTGTGCCCAATCTTGAAGCCCACCACCTTGTAGCCGGATGCGTCACGGCCGCAATCCCCATCGCCGTCAGGTTCTCTAGCTTCCCTCGTTCTGTTTTCCTCCTTTCCCTTTTCAGGGGAGGAACATACCGGTACCCGAGCGAGGATCGGGACCAGGATCTCGATTCCCCTTTCCCCTTTGCAGACATGCCGCCCCAACTGGTTCCAGGTCCGGTAAGATGCGCACAAGGTGGCCTGCGGGAACTGGAGCAGGATCAATATCAGGTTGTTGAACGAGTACCGGTGGAAATGAGAGAGAAACTTCAAGTACTCGGTCCACCGACCGCTCCCGACCAGCTGGCTTACACCGTCTTCCAACTTCTGTCGGGCCTGGTCCAACTTCTCTTGTCGGAGGGCAACAGCTGCCTGGCGTTCTTCATCGTTCATCTCCGACCATTTCTTTGTTTTCATGGTTTCTGTCTCCTTTTTCTGTCGGTCAGGCGGGAATGAGTTCCGCTTCCGCCTGAATGAGGATGGATTGACCTCGCCGGTCGTGTTCCACCAGCCGGTCAACACCCTGTTCATGGGCTTCGAAGGCGTACATCTCCTCACGTTCTTGTGCAGTGAGGGTCTCCTCCAAGAGCCATTGCTCCACGATCAGGTTCTCCCGTGCTGCCTCCCGCGCCAGGCGTTCGGCGGCTGCAACCGTGTGAACATGGGGATTGCCCCAGCCGTAGCGGTTGAACCAGCGGGCAGCCAGGCGGGTCCGGAAGGGACCCTGTGCGCACGTATAGAGATGGCCGTGCGTCTCACGTGTCGGCATCCTGGGGGATGAGAACAGTACCCAATCCCCTTGTGGACGTTTACCCAGGTAGTAGGGCATGGCCGCCTCCTGATCCGGGCATGGGCGCAGGGCCAATGGCCGGCAGACCCTTGACATGAATTTTTCTGTGCATGGTTCCTCCTTTTGATTTCTGTAGACGACCTTTTGGGAAAATGCTTCTTCCGTGCAGACTGGCGAATGCCAGCAAACGGTGACTGCTCGTAAAACAGAGCAGCACACGCAAGGGATCCAGAAACTCGACCGCTTGCGTGTGCCGTTCTGAAAGACAGGGGAGGAGGGGGCGGAGCAATCCGCCCCCTTTGACCTATGCAAATTGGTATTGCTGTGCGAGTTCTGTTTCGACCGCCTGCGCTTGGCTGCTGTTGAGCCAGCGGCGGATGCCCAGAAGCGCCTCATCTGGGGAAACCGATCCGGCTGCGACCGACTGCAGGGTTGCCATCAAGACATCCCGGCCGGCAGAGAGGTTCAGCCTACCGTCAATGGCCATCAGATCTTGGCCGGATTGCTCGACCTCGTTCACAAGCTTTCGTAACGGAACGAAATCGTGCTCGATCTCCGCGAAGTCAACCGCCTGGCGAAGGGACTCAATTGCGTAATTGAAGTCATAGCTGGCCATGGCAGTACCTCACGAAAATCCCAGGCCGCGTTCTTTGAGAGACACGAAGCGGCTTCCACCTATCACGATATGGTCCAGCACATCGATGTCCAGGAGTTTTCCGGCCGCCACGATCGCACGGGTAACCGCAACATCATCTGGTGAGGGTGTCGGGTCCGAACTCGGATGGTTGTGGAGGACGATCATGGCCGGGGCCAATCGCTGGAGAGCCGGCTTGAACAGCTCACCCACGTGCACCTGGGAGGAGTTGACCGAGCCGTGGTACACCTCGACGATCTCGATGACGCGGTTGCGCGTGTCGAGAAGCATGACACGCAGGTACTCCTGCTCCAGGAGTGACATCTCGTACTGCACGAGGGCCGCAGCATCAGACGGCGAGTTGACTGCTGGCCGTTCTCCGGCTGGTTCGGTCAGCCGCAGGCCGAGGGCAAGGGCAGCCTTGATGCGCACCGCGGTCTGTTGACCAACGCCGCGCACGGAAGCGAGCTCCGCGACATGCGCCTTGAAGAGACGCTGTACATCCCCGCCAAAGCGGGCAAGGATGCCTTCAGCGACTTCGATCTGCTGCGCCCCGCCGACCACCGCAGCCAGGAGTTCGGCCAGGCTGCAGGCAGTGGCATTCGATGTAACCCGGTATGCAGGCTGGTCTCGAAGGGGCAGGGTCTTCAATTTGGTGGGTCTGTAAGTGGGAGGGGTGGTAAGAAGGGTTTCCATTGCGTCCATCCTTTTCTGTGATTTGGTGGGGACGGACGACATGTCTCCCCAGGGGGAGCGGACATCCGTCCCCGTGGGGAATGATCGAACTTTCTGTTATTGGTCCGGGTTGTACCCATCCGGCCAGGGCTGCGACTCGGTGATGATCTCGTCGCGTTTCAGACCGGGATAGAGCACCTGGCCGTCCTCTGCGACCACTGGCGGGAAGACCCAGGGGTTGCTTGCCAGCGCCTTGCGCAGGCTTTCCACGTGGGCGAGCCAGTAGTGCGCCTCGCTGCCTTTGACACAGGCCCAGCCGGCACCTCGCCGGCGGCTCGTCAGGTCGGGGGCGTAGTATGTCTCCGCGCCGCAGATCGGGCAGGCTTGTGGGGCGACCGGAAAGAACCCGGACGGTACCTCGGGAGCGCGTTCGCCCCCACCCCGCAGATATTCCATGACGGCTGTAACCGCCGGGCATTCTGCGCCCAGCCCACAGGTGCAGCGCCGATCCTTTCCGACGCTGTGATACTGCGGGTGGGTATCCGGTCCCATGTTGACAAGGTAGTAATAGCCAGACACGGAGACTGTGGCCTGCTGGCACAGGTGCCGCAGGTCAGTTTCCTTGATCTGTTTCAGTGTGGTGAGCACCATCTTGCACCTCCTTCCGTTTGCTTTGCATAAGTCCTCCAAAAGGTGAAATTGCTGCTGACGGATCGAACCAGCCTGTGGCTGGTCTGACGGATTCTGATCACCCGCACAACGCGGATGTGAATCACAAGGAGAGTGAGAAGCACGCCAGGCACATGAATGGGATTCGATATGCCTGGCGTGCCGCCCACAAGAGCGGTACTAATTGTTGGAGAAGTGGGGCGAAAAATAGAGAACTAAAATTATCCGGACTTACTCAACATTGATATGCTCGATGTGCAATTATTTTTTGTCATTAATGCAGGTAAGCACTTAGTCAAGCTAAACATAATGTCCGCCCTTGTATGTGATATATTTCCAATCAAAATGGAAACGAATAGAAGTTATTGTGAATTACCCTCCTAGGGGGGCTGCGAATGAAACAAATCCTCAATACCATCAACTCGGACTCTGTAAATTTGAAAGGCTGCCAATTCACCGTTGGTGCTTTATATCAAGCCTTGTACGGCACTTGCATAAGCGGATTACCAATGCTCGTATCACATGATGCAAGTCGGCTAATTGGATGGTCGAGATCATTTGCCCTATACTTTGAACCAGGATTGACCCGTCTGACGAATATTGGTGAAATTGGCGATACAGATGAGGATTTTGACCTCCTAAGGCGATTATTTAGCCATTTCATGAGAAGCCACCTAGATGAATTCGCCTCAGAGATTGAGCAATTGCGATATATGTTACAGGGGAACCTTCAAGGACAAGAAAAGCAGATATTTTCTGATTGCCTGGCATTCGTAGAACCGGGTTTGGCTAGAAGAACTTTCCCAAAACTCTTTGAAATCGCGGATGATGATGGCCTCATTCCCATCGAAAAATTAAGTCCTATAGGCTCCGGTGTTTATCAAATAGGTGACTTGGCGGTCTTTGCCCACCCGTATTTCCGTCGCGCTCTTTTTCGATTGAATACGATTGATTATCCACTACTAAAAACACTGCAAAGTTTAACTTCACAATCAACAAGAATTGCCTTAGATCACGATATGGTTGGACTTGCAAGCACGTACCAAGGAGAGAGGGAAGAATTTGCTTACTGGTGGGGACCAAAATTCAGCGATGATCTAACATCCATACCTGTCGGAGTTACACACCATGAAGCTGATGATGATCAAAAAGTAATGCAAGGAATTGCATCCACCGAATTTCGATGGGGAGTGATGAATAGGTATCATGTATTTGAAGCTGAAGAAGTTTGCCATGTTCCTGATTCAGATGACGGTAGCGAGAAATTTGGATGCCGATATGTTCATTCTATGGTTGATAAGGAGAACAGGAGAATAGATCATTTTGACGGGGCCATTCGAATGTATTCGCGAAATGCTATGCTTGAACGCCAACGCCAGGATCTTGCTCATGCGCCACGGAACACGGAATACACAAAGCTTTGGAGAGTCGATGGGGACATAACAATATCTACATGGAAACAACTTATTTCCGATTACTTCAGGGATAATTTCCTTGTTGGCGAATATTTGGGGGCAGAACCACTGGATAAATCCATATGGTCAAACAAAAAAGAAGGCACGCTTAAGGATTCGTTTGTTCCCTTTTCACTGACCAAAGACGTGGGGTTACGATTGGCGTTATCGTTGCATGAGAGAACAGCAGATGCAAATACACACGTTCGCATTGTCAAACCATTTGATGTAATTTCGGTCGGAGATGAAACATATCCTTACGTGGAAACATTTACGCTCGAACTTAGAAAAGCCTTATTGAAAGCTGGCGGTGATTTACTAATCCCAGAAGGTGTGCGATTCGTAAGTCACAAGGATTTTTACATCAATTTACCCGTCATTTATCATCCAGAAGATGATGCCAAGAATTCTGTTATTCAAACATTGGGAGCGATCAAGAAGTTGGTGAATGCTTTATGCAGCAAGAGCGATCAATGTGTTATAGGTTACACCCTTGCTTACCCTATAGACCAAAACCGTGAAGTACGGATTTCAACTCTTGGGCAGATTAATGTATTAGCGAACTGGCTTGATAACCCTTTAGCGATTCCACCAGTCTCAAATACCGATTTACTGACTTGGTCTGAGAATTTGGCAGACCACCTTCGAATATCTTACCGACACAATTTAGATAAACCAAAGATATTCTCCATTCTTCAGTCCTCTGGAATATTACTGATCAGCAGGAAAAGAATAGAAGCAGAAGAGTGCAAGTTTAAATATTCTGGAGACAACAAGGCCCTTAGATTTGAATTAGTATTTGATCAAGAAGGGCATAAGCTGGCTAATGATTTATTGGCTGTAGGCATTCAACCCACCTTAGGCTATCTCATCGAAGAATCCGAATGTACACAATGTGGTGAACCTTATCAAAGCTGTAAATGCTCAAAAATACTTGACCAAGATGTTGCTCAAAAGATAAACAAAGCCTTACCTTTCCTCTATTGGATTGACCGCCCTGTGTAATCAAGAAAGAGAAAATGATAGATCTCATGGAAATTAGTGAGAAACCCAGCGAAGAGAATTATTATCTTGGGAATTTCGTTGATTGGTCTTTATATTTGATCTATCAAGAATAACGATTGTCTTGAATAAGTAGAGTCGAAATTCGGTCAATCGTATAAGGAAATAGATATGGAAAAGGATTTTTACACAGTCCCCATCAACGCCTATATTTTCAATCCTCAAAAAGAGAATCCTGAAGAAGAAGTAAGGCAATGGGCTTTATATGAACTTCTCTCGCGATATGGATACAGGATCATAGAATTACGAACTGAAGTAAGTGTCAGGATCGGGTCAAAGCCCAAAAAGGCTGATATTGTCATCAAAGTCGATAATAACAATATAGCTGTTATTGAATGCAAAAGAAAAAACCGAAAAGATGATTCAGCGAGCCAAGTGAAGGGCTATGCTGAGAGGTTAGGGGCAGAATATGCTGTTTGGACGGATGGCGTATCATATTGGAATGTTGCCAGGAGAGTAGCCGGAAACTGGTATCAGATTCTTGATCTCCCCAAACGTAGCGAACTCGGGAAAATAAATTATGGGATTTTAATTGGTAGAACTGCTTTCATGTCAAGATTTCTTTATTGGCACAACTCAACTGTTCCGGGTAAGTACGTAAGGGCCTTCTTCTCTGCAGTTCAAACTCCCGCAAATCAATTAGGGTTGCAGGCCATCGAAGGTGTTCCTGAATATTTAAGTCATAGCTTCGTGGAGTTATTTTACATTGCCGAAGAAGTGTTGTCCCCCCATATTGAAAAAGAACCGTTCGACCAAAAACGTTTGCTTCATAGACTTCTTGATTTGTTCCTGGACCTAAGGACTTTCTACCAGGATGTTGAATTTCACCCTCAATATCCTTCTAATGTAAAAGGAACCAGCCTGGAAGATAGCGTCAAGATGATGCAATCCCTACTCAGCCAGCTCGAGGATGATCCCTCGCATTCTGTAAAGGTTGATATGGGGATTCAAAAACAAGCAGCTCTCAGGATTAGTTTCGTTTTGAGTTACAACCGGGAATTACTCAAGCGATATGAAGGCCTGATTTCTCTCGAGGCAGTCTTGGTAAGTGCATTGGATGCGATCATGCGATATATTGCACAATACAGTCGGCAAGGGGCATCTGACGAGGATTTGTCTGAAAACCAAGTGTCAGATATTATTCGAGTATTCGAAATCGCCTACTTACAACCGAAGAATATGTTTTTACCCACGAAGAATGATATAGATGGCAATGAAAACTTGAAAAAGATTTGTGAAATCTACTGGTCAAATTTCCTGGCCATCTATCTTGAACAAAACAAACGAGGACTATTCCATAGGATATCGGGTAAATATTTCGGGTATTAGCTGTGGTGATTTTCCATGGCCTGAAGCATAATACTAATTGTGCTTGTACTATTTTTTGTTATCCTATATACTGTCAGTTGCATTTTGTAAGTGTTCCAATGGATTTCTTATTTTTGTGAGCTATTATTTCCTTAGGAAGGCAAGGTGATATTATGCAATTTCCAGAGACAGAAAGGGTTGTGTACCACAAAAATCCTCTAATTGAAGTTATATGCCAACTGCGCTTTCCTCCAATATTATCTATTGAGTCTGAATTACCAACTAAATTCCAGGAGGCAATAAGGGGAGATTACCCATTATTTAACCAAAATGTGGAAATCCAGGTCAAAGTTACTGATGATCCAACCATGAAATTACCAGATATTGTAAATCTTCCACCGACCACCATTAAAAATAAGAACTATGAATTCCTGTCCAGTGATGAAAAGTGGAAAGTTAACCTTACAAATAGCTTTTTATCATTGTCAACAATAGATTATTCGAGGTGGGAAGAGTTCTTTGCCCATTTGAGAATTGCATATCAACCCTTTATTGACATATATCGACCGCCCTTTTTTACACGAATCGGACTTCGTTATCGTGACATGATTAGAAGGTCGTTTCTAGGACTACAAGAATCTCCATGGACTGAGCTACTTCAACCCTATATGTTAGGGCTATTAACTGCACCGGGACTGCGGGAAGCCATCCATAATACCAATCACATTTCTGAAATTGAATTGGATGATGAAAGTATTGTAAGAATCTCTTCCGGAATATTTCATGATCAAAGCAACAAGGAAGACAATTTTATTATTGACAGTGACTTTTTCTCCCTTAATAAAGTTGAGGTTGATAAGTCTATGGAAAAACTAAACTTTTTCAATTCGCAAGCATCCCGCCTTATCCAATGGTGCATTACTCCTAAGTTGCATGCTGCCATGGAACCAGAAAAGATATGATTCCAAAAGATCAAGAAACCACAAGACAAATCTCCTATAGGATTCCCGGTCTATATGAGTTAGCCGACTATTTCGATAACAATCTATCAACAGGTACAGTAAATTTTGTAAAAGAAAACGAATCCTGGGCTGAATTATATAGAAGAAATATAACGGGATCAGCTACACAATACCCGTTTAAAGAATCATTAGCTTTTTCTCAATTCTTGGTTCCTTTGCAGATCAGGAAATTTGTGTCGTCTTGGAATAATACAGTCAGAGATAATATCTCAGTTGATGTTAGTCGCCTACTATCATCTATTGAAAACACTGAGCTTGTAAAGGAAGTGAATTCAATCCTCGAAGCAATTAATTTAAACATCCAATATTTTGATATTCAAAATATACCTGAAATTAAGGCGTTCCAGCTTGAAAATGGTTCCATTGCCCTTGAATGGATTTTAGGGCATTTTCGGATTGGATTTAATTTTGATCCAAAACCAGGTGAATCCGGATATTACCTAATATCTGATTCAACTGCAGGAGAAGTAAGATATTTGGGAAATTTCAACGGCTTGAGCAAACAAAATATTATTCGATCGCTTTTGGTTCTGATTTTTGGGAAGTAATTATGGATTTTCCGGATCACTGTCTTCGTGGCTTAAGAGATAAGGATCACTACACTGAGTACGATAACACTATTACCCTGAAGGGTTACCTCCCTGACACGCGTACTCAACACACTCGCGAAGATAAAGGCTACGAAACATCTATTAATTGGGAAGATACTGATTCGGTTATAGAATTTACTTTGAATACGCAAGAATCTGGGAAGAAGAGTTTTCCTTTCGGAATAGTTCGACTACCATTAGTTGAAATTCAACGTATCATAGATAACGAAGCGACCAAGAACATGATTTCGTACGAGAGATGTCCAGTAGATGGGAATGAATACCATGGAAATATCGTGTTTCAAGCAGGTCTGTCGCAACTCAAGCAAAATATGATCGCAAGCGTCCTTGCGACATATTCATCGAAAGTGCGGAAGTAAGAAGTTTTCAGGAAAGATGCCACACCAGTGCCGCTCCGAGAGGGGCGGCACTGGTTTTTACATAGGAGAGACTTCCTTCCTAGAACGGGATCTCGTTCTCACTGGACGCGGGAGCCAACTGTTCGGCGTGCCCGTTCGCGTCGCCGTTCTTAGAGTCCAGGAAGTCCACCGTGTCTGCGTGGAGTTCGAAGGATGCAGCCGGCGTGCCGTCCTGGCGGTCCCAGATGCGGGGGCTGCCTGTGGAAGGGTCGGCGATTAGGCGGCCTTCAACGTACACCAGGCTGCCCTTGTGGAGGTAACTGTTGCACGCCTCCGCCATCTTGCCCCAGGCGCTCACCTTGAACCAGGTCGTTTCTTTCACGGTCTGGCCGGCCGCATTCTTGTACTTGCGGTTAGTGGCGACCGGGAAATTGGTGACTGGCTGGCCGGAGGGTGAATAGCGCATCTCCGGATCAGTTCCCAGGCGGCCGATGATTTCGCACTTTTGGTGAGACATAACTCATTACTCCTTTATCTGTGGGTGAATTTGAAGGTGATCACGTGCGGTGATCGCAAAGGTCTTGGCATCCACTTCGCCTTGCTCTGTAGGAGGAAACGTTTCAAGAAGGATTTCCTCCCCTTCCGTAAAGCGGTGGAAAACAACGATGAAGTGCTCCGACTCCCGTCGGATCGTCCAGCGGCCCCCCGGAATGGTGGTCAGCAGGGGCGGAGTGGCGCCAGCATCCCATTCGCCGTTGATCGGGAAGTCCTTGCCCCAGATCTGGCGGTTGCTTTTGACTTCGTTCATAGGGCATCATCTTTCCAGGTCAGGCGGGTTGAAGCGAAGCCAGGAGGATCGTGGCAGCTGCCTTAGCCTTCTGGCCGTTTTTATCGCCGTTCGGACGGTAGGTATCGCCGGCGAGGTATTCGAGCACCTTGCGCCCATCTTCGGTCTTGGCCACCTGGTCGAGGGTCATGCCCTTGTATTCGGGATGGCTCTTCGACCCCATCGGGCAGGGAACGGCCATGGCATCTTCCAAAGACAGCCACATAGACGGCGAAAGGACAACATTGCCATCCGGAGCGGGGGCGCCGTTGACCCAGCGCACAAACATACGCTTGGGGTTTTTCTTATCGTTTTCGCCCTCGTAGCGCGGGTTGAACTTCCAGACGATCTTGACGGGCCGCTTCAGTGCAACCACGTACTTGTCCAGCTTAGGGTTCTTCCCGCGTTCGATGGTGTTGTCGCCCTCGTACAATGGCATGGTCTGGAGGCTCAGACTGCAAGCCGCTTCAAACTCACGGACGTCAGTCTCTTCGTTCAGGTATTTGGCCACCCGGCGAAAATTGGCGTTGACGGGGTACAGGTCAACCACCGGCGTTTCGGATTCGTCCGAGTTGACTTTGGCGCGGCGGACAACGAAGCCGATCTCTTCCTCGTGCTCCCCGTCCTCCAGACAGGGCATCTCGACCGAGAAACCCGCCTGCAGCAGGCTGGTTACCGAGGCCATCAAGGCCTGGGCTTCGGCCACGAGGATGGGTTTCTCCAAGGAAAGCGGGATGGTCACCTGGGCGCTCGAGGGGTGAAAGAGCTTCACCCAGCCGCATTCACGAACAAGGTTTTCTGTGGTCATACGATTTACTCCTTTTTCTGTGGGTTGAGTTGAAGCGGGCGCAGTGGCTTCCTGGGGATTCCAGAGCGGAAGCCCGCAGATATGCTTGCAGTCCAGCCCAAATGCTCCGTATCGCCGGTGATCCAGGCAGGTGCAAGTTTTCGAGCCGTCTTCGAAGAGGCGGATCACGTAGGTGTCACGTGGTGTTCTGACTTGCCAGCCACCTGCTGCCGGAAGGAATTCCCATAATCCTTGGGCCACTGCCTCTTCGGCAGACTGCTGCCTTTTCTGATGCTCGAAAGGGATGTCAAATCTTTGCATTTTCCTCCTTCTCCTATGGTGGAATTGCTGCTGACGGATATTCCCGATTTGGGATGTACGTGTATCAGCGCTCAACATGAGCGTGATTAACAAATGAACGGGGATGATTGCATGCCGGCAGACATGTCGCCTGCCGGTGTTTCAATTCGGGGGACGGAGGAGATCCCCCCAAAAAGGAGTTCTGTAACAGGTATGGAGCAGCCCTGCTTTCACAGGAGTGCCGGTTTTTCAAGGTACAAAAAAGCACACGAGAAGCAGCCCATGCTTGGGCTCAAATGCTTCTCGCGTGCAGGTTTCCCGCTGAATGCGGGGCTTAGGAGGAACGGCCTGGAGGCCGGGGGTTGGTTAGCGGTCGGCTGTCAGATCGGCCAGATCGACGCCGGCCTGGATGGGTACTGCCGGAAGTTCGGGTTTCTTCTTGGCCGGCTTACCCTTCTGGTCAGGCTTCGCCTTGGGGCTCTTGATTCCGGAGAGCAGCTTTACGCCGGTTGCCAGAATTTGGGCCGTGGGCCGGCGGATGACCAGGGTGCTCAGCTCACCGGGCAACTCGACACCGTCGTGAGACTTGGCAACCACCATCTTAAGCGGCTCGACGATGTCGCGCCCGATGATGCGGCCGGAGACACTCAGGAGCCGGCCGATCTTGATGTGACGGGGGTCAAAGTCCAGGGACGGATCGATCTGGACCGTCACGTAGTCCGAAGAGGTCTTGCCATCCTCTCCGAGACGGTGGTTGGCCAGGCGCATGTAGCGCAAATCCCGGTGTTCCCAGGAACGGGCGAGATATCCTTCGAAATTAACCTGGTTGATCATGGTTCTTCTCCTTCTGTGAAATGGGAATTAAACGCAAAACGCCACTTTGTCCGGCAGGAAATGCTGCGAACGAATGTGGCGTGTCTGGCTAACGAAGGGGGTTATTCAATTGTGGCCGGATGACCGGCCAGTTAAAGATAGCACTAACGTTCTAAAATGTCAAGGTTTTTTCAACCAGTATTGTTTTCACCACAGCACAAGCAGCCATATCATTACACCTGATATTTCTTTAGCGTTGAATTTAGAATCATGGCATCGAATAATCTAGTAATTTGCTCACCAATTCCCCCATCATCAATCAACACGCCCATTTCCATGTTCAACCCCATCGCGAAATCGGTTAGGTTAGCGCTGGAAATAAATACTTTCTTTCGGTCTGCCACCGCTATTTTCGCATGTAAAGAACCAAATTTCCCATCTTGAGTATGAAGGCGCTTTTCCAATGGCCAGACATAGAAATTGGCCAATCGAAACATACTACTTGAGAAAGCCTTGGAGCCAGCAACAGATATTTTCCCTTGGGCCTCGGTTGAATCCTCCAAGCATATCGTTACTTTAACGTTATGAAGGATAGCTCTTTCAATAGCATCAATAATTAGTTGGGCCTTGTATACAGCGAAGCTGACAACTAACAATTGCTCTTTCGCTTCAGAAATTAATTCTAAGAGGGCTTGATCTGTTCTACGAAAACTTGTTGGAACATCTTCGGGTCCAGTCCAAATAAGTTCAACAGGGGAAATACAAGATGTTTGATATGTATGCAGAGATGAGTTGATACAAAACGCAAAGCATTGTGAATTCATTTGGGGGTTTGTGCTAATCCAGCAATCAAGCAATTCCACAAGCTTCGCTTTTGTTTGAGGACCATGAATCAACGATAACAATTTCGTTCGTTGAATGGTACTGGGATCTTGCCACTTTTGGATCTCAATTATCACTTCCTGAACAGTTTCAGAAGGTGTAGTCCTGACAAAATTGGATATCAACGTGGCTAAAAGTGGCTTATTCATGAGTAAAAAAAAGGTGATCTTCGTGATTGACGGTTGTGACTAGAACCGAACGATCCAGATAACGATTCCCCTTTTCGCAGGATGTCTCAGGAGAGAAAAGGCAAGAATGACAGGCTGCCGCATGAACAGTGGATGCACCATAACCCGGCATATGTTCTGCACACGTTGGATCGGATGCACAAAGGCTGCATGCCTCTAAAGCAACAGCAATATGTCTTTCAAGATTTTGAGGTTCTCCCAAGCTTACTAGACCTCCTAGCGTACCTTCCGAGTCTGGTGCGGACGTATAAAGGAGTATCCCTGCCATCGGAATACCTGGTTGCCCAGGATTGTTTGAATATATTCTCTCGCGAATGCTTGCTTGGGTATATCCGCACTCCATGGCGAACTGGCGCATGAGTGCATGACTGAAAGAGTGAAGGAGGACATATCGCAATCCAGGATAATTTGCTTCTGGATTATTAATCATTCGGTTTCGTCGCCATTCTACATGAGCCTGGAAGAACATTTCTTCCCAGGACTTTATGACGGGTTTTGCAAGCCATTTGAGAATTTCATCTTCCTTGAATTGAATGAATATACCTTCCCCACGAACTTCAATAGCAGGGATCCAGGAAGGCCTCTTTCTTGAAATTGGAGAGATGACTTGGATTTCTTCCTCGTCACTTTCCGCCATCTCACCAGGAGAATCGATTCGCGTGAATCCTGCTAAGGCTCGAACTTCTCGTAATCGTTCGACGAGAACAACCTGAGAGAAAATCCCCCGATAGAGATGTGGTGGGTCAACTGGTTTTAGCCGAAAGTCTGGCGTTTGATTCTGTAAACTCGGAGTTGTGAACGCGGTCCATTCCGGAAGCAAGAGGTTTGGTCGTTCTTCAGGCGTTTCGTTTGGCGCCGAGATGATCAGTCTCTTTTGTAATGCATCCCATATTTCAGATAAGGAATATTCTGAAAATGCTTTCAGTTTTCCCCATTTCTCCAAATAAGCCAATTCGTCTGCCTTTTCCACCCGCTGTAGCTCACCCCAGTTTTCAGCGACTAGATTATCCAATTTATCTGCTGTTGTAGGAATAGATATAGTGTTCAAAACAAATGGGAACCAGATATTGCTGGCCCCAAGCAGGATAGCCCGCACATGAAGCTCGCATCCATCAGGGTCATAATCATGGAGGTGAGGCCTTCTCCCTTTACAAATAGGCATCTTTTCACGGTTCTCCCTGCCAAAGGCCTCCGCCAGCTGTCGTTTCTTTCCGCAGATATTACACTCAACATAAAGATCCCTGGCCTCCCCTGATGGACCGTATTCTGATAAGGTCAGGCTTTTATGATCATATTTTGTCTCATCAAAATCGTGAACATATTCCACCCAGGGGAAGTCATCAAGATGGCCGTTTTCACAGCACACAAGGAAACGGGCAGGAAGAACAGTGGGCTTATTCGCTCTTTGGCAATTTACATGCTCATAGTGAGTTCGGTCAGGATGGTAATAATCAACTTTGAGTTCAAACAAATCGGAATGGGTAGGAGCCAGGATCTGACACGAAGGGCATACCATCCATTCGGGAAATGTACTCACGGGAACGCCGATATGCGCCTCTTTATCAAAAGGATTCGGTCTTCCGCCTTGGTCCGGAACGGTTGGAAGAGAAAATAACCGCTGGACTTGATCACCCAAATCGCTTCGAATAGCATTGAGGAGACGCTCCTCTTGGATTTCACGGACAAACTCTGGCTCTACCGGCCAATCATCCAAACCAGAAACAATGGCGGACAAGTGAGGCAAGTCAACAATCGCTCCAACGCCATAGGTATAAAGCAATTGAGATGGATTGAGCTCACCGACTTTAATATTATTGGGCTTGGTCATTGTGCTGCCTTTTGTCCTTGGTCAGCTCCTGAAGTCATCTCAGGAGTCTCAATCTCATAGTTGTTCAAAATAAGATTTACGGATGGTTCAACATCTCGCAGTGATGTCAAGCAGGTAAATAAATCACGAACTTGTTTGTTGGGGGTTTCGAGTAAACCCAATGTTCGCCCGTCTTCTACGCCTTTATAACCCAGCTTAGCACCACTGCCAGCAAGTTTGGCGGCACGAGCAAGCCAATGATCGAGCCGACTGTTCAATTCGGCTCGGACCTCTTGTTCGACTTTTGGATTTCCAGTTACCAGGCCGGCTCTGCGACTGATTTCATCAACTGCCAGCTTTACGGTAGGGTGTTCACGGTCCAATAATGCTGCACTCTCATTACCATTGAAGTCAAACCCATAGAGGCGAAGGAACGAGACTAACAAAGCAGAAATTCCACGGTCAATCGCGCGAGGAGAAAAAGGGGTGACGGAGAGTGCTTCGACTTGCTGATAGAGCGTTGCATGATAATGCTCAAAACGCTCATAATGACTCAAGTCTCTGGGCCGCGCCCAGTTGTAAACTGTTATGACCAAGCCGGGGTAACGTCTGCCGATGCGTGAAGTTGCCTGGATGTATTCGCTAGTGTATTTGGGTTGTCCAGCTACAACCATCAATCCCAAGCGTGGCACATCTACCCCAACAGAGATCATATTCGTAGCCAATAAGGTGTCTATGGGATATTTTGACGGGGCAACTTTTTCGCCGGCCTTACGTTTTTTCTTGCGCTCCTCATCCCGGATCGGGTCAAAGGTCGTCCCCAGTCGATCAAGAATCTCAGGAATATCGGTCGCACCGATACGCGAGGTCAGCTCGCTAATGCTATAGGTATCCAAGTTGCGGTTGGCCAACCCGCGTCTTCCCATGTTCCGCAGACGGGTACGAATGGCATCATCGAGAACCCTTCGGAGGCCGCCCAGGTCACGCATAGCATTGAAATAACCAACAAGAGTCATATATGGATCGACCAGGCCACCATACTTCTCGTACAACATTTGGGCAGCAGACAACGCGGCTACATATGAACGGATCATCACAACTTTTAATCGTGAGCCAGGAGCGCAAATTCCTAAATACATTCTCCCCGGGTTACTCTCATCAGGCGTACGTTGCCGGGAGAAGAAATTATCCGAAATCAGCAAACCATTGGGAGGAAAAATATTGGTCTGGCGAAGGTAGAGATTATTTATTTGGGCCGGTGCTTTACGAATAGTTGCAGAGGATGCGATCACCTTCGGACGGACAACATGCCCATCTATATTCCAGCTGCACAAATTATCTACAGCGGTTTCATATAATCCAACCAGCGTTCCAAGTGGCCCATTGATCAGGTGTAATTCATCCTGAATAATCAAGTCGGGAGGGCGAAGACAACATTTTTCTTCTGTAGAAGCTGCCGGAAGTCCAAATGTTTTATCCGCCGGGTGGGAATTCTTGTCTTCAATATCGGGTGATCGATATCCGTGGCGTGAACAATATCCATTGACGCGCCCAAACAGCATTTGCGCTTCGCCCTTCCAGGGCATCTGGGCGAACTTATCTACAGTAGCGATCAGTAACGAAGGTAACCGACGGTAGACTTCTTCGTCCACCACCAGGATTGGCAATCCTTCACGCTTTGCATTCTTCTGATTGAATAAGCATGTGTTGGATGGACAATACACAATCGTTCGGCATTGCCCATGTTTATAAGTTTCGACAACGATATCGCTGCCAGGGTTGATCGGTGTACCGCACCAGGGGCAGTTGGTTAATTGGTGAGGCGAGCCCTGACCTCCGGTTACTGTGGAGCGGAAGTAACCAGTCTTTCGATATTCTTTGACGATTTCATCACTGGCAGAATTCCAGTTAGGAGTGCTGCGTTCCCCCACCCATAATCCAATCCGGAACGGTTCACTCCCCCATACAGTTGGTTCTTCCCTTCTGATGCTTTCGCAAGCGCAGATCAGGGCTGCAGCACGTTGAAACTGTTGCAAGGTCAGCAGCCTGAGAGTGTATCGCATTAGAACAGCCACTCCGGCGCTACCATCATAACCGCCAACCATTCCTTGCAAACGACGCATGGCAAGAGTGAAAGCTGTCAGACCAAGATATGCTTCAGTTTTACCACCACCAGTTGGGAACCAAAGCACATCAGCAATGGCCTGAGTAGGGTGACTACGTTCTGGAGAAAGCGGGTCTGCAAGACCTGGAAGGTTCAACAAGATAAATGCTAATTGGAATGGATACCATGTCCGGTTTGTCTCCACATCCAATTCTTCGATGGTTTTATTTTCTTCACGGCGGACGGACTCGGAATGCAGGGTATGTATACGCTGCAAAGCCATGGCACGATTGGCAAATCGAAATGCTTCAGCTGCCTGATGATTCGAGGCCAATAAATCAATTCCTGCTTGGATGCGCTTGAGATTCTGCCAACAGATATCAATAGTTTGCTGCGCAATGTCAGCATAGGGCCCGATGCCTCTCGAACCTTGTTTCAACTGAGCTTCTAGGTCTTTTATCCAATCCGAATAGGCGGAAACAAGAGGAGCTAAAGCCTTCTCAAGCTCATTGTCGCCTAATCCAGATAAACCTTTCATATCCAAGACCAGTCCCCGTAACCCAGGGATCTCCATGCTTGTTGGAGGTGTCACGCGGGGCAGTTCAAATAAAGGAGCTACAACGGTTTTTAGCGATATGGCCTGATCAAATGATCCGGGCGCTAATTCGGCATGAACTGCCACCCCATGGCCAACAGCAAATTCCACCTGTTCCCGGTAAAGCATGCCCATTGCAACTTCTTCTTCGTCGGCATGAGCATTATGCTGGTTCCGTCGACGGCGGAAGATGGCTGAGCTGTCCGGCGCGCTGACACGCAACTCGGGTTGGAATAACCAGGCAGTATCACGCAATTTCTTGGGCTCTTCCTGTGCATTGACCAGGAACAGTGTAATTACCCACTCCCCATTGCGCTGACGAAGCAAACCATCCACATAAACATCGCTGAAGTTAGGATTAGGCACCCAGCGTGGCATGCGTCCAGGTTTCAGCGCAATTGGCTTTGATGATGCAGTTACCGGGATGCGTTTCCACACCATCCGTGGCTTCTCAAGCTCCAATCCTAATTCTTCGCTTGAATATTTTTCATATCGACCCCATGAAGCGTGGATTTGGATGGCTGTAGCCGATGCATCCAAGGTGAAGGTTAACCCCATGGAGGAAGGAAGCAGAGTAGAGTTTCGAATCGTGGGTTGTTCTACCACACCCTCTTCACCATCGTCGTCGGTTACCGCCAGATCCTCTTCCTCCTCTGGAATTACGCTTTGGCCTCGAGGGGCCAATAACCCGAGGATGTATCGATCTCGCACATAGGCTTCATCGACAATTTCCTCGTCTCCGCCGGCCGGACCAAGCAGATCATGCAGGATGAGATCCTCCAATTCTTGGCGGATTTGATTAGCGCTGGGAGGTTGTAAGGATTCTGGCATATTAGCTACTCATGAATTCTTTTCATTGGCCATAACATGGCCGAAGGATAAAATTGGCATTTTCATTTGCGTAAACAGAAATAATTGTATACTTTTGCTCTTCCTATGAAATCTTGTGTCACCAAGAATCTTCTTCTAGTTGTGCGCGAACATCCTCGTGGCGAGCATAAGATAAATACTCTCCGGTAAGTTTATCTAAAACAGCAGCAGTTCGTGGCCAATTGGTACGAATTGCATCGGCGTACTGTTTGTACTGATCTGCTAGCTCCCTTTCTTGGGTACCCCCATCCAACAAGCCTCTTGAGGTTACGCCCCGATTGTTGCTAACGCCCATCATGAAACCGCGATTTATTTCATCGCTGTTTATAGATTCCATCAAATCACGAATAGGGATAGCGGGCCACGTTCCATCGGATTCCTTTGGAGAATGGCTAAATACCTGCCCGATCGCAAGGTCAGACACCTTCACTCTTTTATGCTGAGCCGAAAGTTCTCTGACCTTCTGAACCCAATCATTCAAGGCAACCGAATTGATTGATCCGTTATTCTCCATTCCAGGAATCAAATTCCATCCGTGAAGCAACTCATAGCACGATATGGCCCTGGCACTTTCATCTTCTGAAAGCTCCCGCTTATCTTCACCTTCAGCGCAATACGCTAGACATAATACTTCAATAAAAAATGCGGGGTTCAGTGAAAGTTCTTTGTTGAGGAATTTGGGACCTCTTCCGCCACGATTGGTTAGCACTCGGATCAGGGCAAATTCCAAATAGGCAAGCCGCGATTCGTCAATTTCCCCTGTGCGTTCAATGGCTTCAAATAGCTCATCAATATGATCAAACACTCTCCATTCGCCATCATATTCGGGCTTTGTTCTAATTGCCATCTCAAGCGCATCCATGGTTGATGTTGCAGAAATGACAGAGCCTATTTTGTCAATATGCATAGTAACGATATCCAGAGCAACATGCGGGCGCTTATTCTCAAGCAGTTTCTGGATAGCCATCCTTAGATCGTCTATCTCAAACGGGTTTGGGCGTAGCGTCATCCAATACCTTTCACCAACCCTTTCCCCGAACGTTTCTACAAATTTCCATGTCTGCGTTTTAGGCGACAGACATATAAAAAACTCTGCTTGTTGCTCGGGAGTGCAGCTCCGGAAGACGGGTGTACTGGTCTTTTTTATAATCCAGTCCCACCCCAACATTTTTTCGCGCATCACGATAAATCCAGTCAGAAACAACTTTTGGAAATTATGCTCGCTATTCAACAAACTCAAAAGAGCATCTTCGTTTTGCTCAGCAACTTCAGATTGTCCTGCAGATACTCCAAAATAATAAGGGTTTTCAACTTTCTCCATCATTTCAATTAATAACGAAATTCCGCCCGTTTCCAAGACTACTTTTACTGCCTCGATTCTTTCTTTTGTGATTGCGGCCTCACGAGACTTCCAATCTCGGTCAAAATCTCCGATTAGTTCTACGTGATTACTAAATAGCCATGCATAACGGGCTATAAGGTCTACAGGCGTTAACCATTCGTAGATTTGATTAAGTCTATCTACAACTTCAGATGGTAATGCCCATTGCGCCTTTGAAAATTGTTTGTGCTTGGCAACAAGGCTACGCAAGGCTGCCCAGATAGCAACCTGATCTTGAAGCCCTAAGAATTTTTGATCAATATGCTCAATGTGAAGAATAACATTTTCCGCATCTTCCTTGCGCAGATGACCAATACTTTCAATTAGAGACTTCCATTGTTTTCCGTCGTAGCCTACATCTTCATGCATTCTATTTACTATTTCATGGGTTGCAGTCCATATTTCTCCCCATGTAACTGAAGGTCGTTCATCGGGAACCCAGTCACGGTAGCGCGGAGACGGCATTCCCATCGAGACTGCGTGAGGTTCAGGAAGTAAATTGGACATCAATTTCCAAGCAACAACACCTTCCCTCTTTCGCAACATATCCAAAACCCGGAGACGCTGTTCGAGCGACGCGCTTGTTTGAGGAAGCCAAATAAGAAATATATCCTTCAAACTATTAGAAGGACGATTTCCCAATCTTCCTCCGGGGTCCAGCCTGTCTAGCGCTGCCAGTATAAGAGCTGAACGAGCTATATGCTCTGGACTCCAAGCCAACAATTCTAGCGCTGACAGTAAACCTGGGTAAGTTGCGCCATAAAACATCGGGCTTTCAGGTTCTTCAAAAATGTTTGCAAGAGTAGGGCTAGAACCACTTACGGCTTTATCGGCAGCATCTAAAAATTGATTTGGAGAAGCCTCTGCAAGCAGTCGCAGGACTGGCGATAGCGAAGACCATATTTTCCAATTTCCACCGGCATCAGTAAACAACTTATAAACGACTCTATCCACATATTCTTGCGGCGAAGTTGAGTGTCCCCAATTCGTAACTGCACTTCGTGCTCCAGCAATTGCAAGTGTATCCGTTATTCCTTCCCGCAGATTATCGGAAAACGAGAGGGCTTTTCCATGAATAGCGGCACTCCACCTTTCGTTTATTGGCATATCTAAACTTGGATTGATTTCGCCGAGGATACAAAGCGTTAACTCTTCAAATCTTTGTAAATCGTCATAGCTGATATACCTTGAAAGCAATCCCCAGGCATCTTCTTTCGAATTTAATATCCAAATACCACCAACCAGCCGCACTGGTGGGTCAGACTCATTTGACCACCTTACAAGTTTGGCGATGTAATCTTTATAGGGGAGGTTTGCAAGTTTTTCAATCGCGGAGCGATCGCCTTCCTTCACATCGCTCCATTGTCCTAGAAGCAAGGCGGGAATGATTTCTCTGGCATTTTCTGGTCGTGACCATTCTGGCTCAAGCAATTCTGGGTGAGTGGCAAGTTTACGGCGAAACGCCATAAGACTAAGCCTGGCTATCCTAGCCAAGGATAGCGCACGCTCTTCTGGAAGTCCCAATTCCACCAGGGCTTCTTTTAGTTGAAAAATGTGTTGTCTGGGTAATTCGAAGGCGGTTTGCAGAGAACTCTCGCCTTTTCCAAAGGGAACCAGGACCGAATGTCCGCCTTGGACAGCGCGCTCAATGGTGTTCCCGGCATTAAATCTCGGTACAAGGATAAGTTTTCTTTCGGAAACACTTAACTGAGTGAAACTTTCTAGGTCATTGACCAATATAATCCTTGATAACCATATAATGCGTTCTTCACTGGGTTTTTGCTTAATAGTTGCTGCAAGAAATGAGATGGCTTCTTCCCGCGTATCAGACTTAAGCGTGAAAATCGTTGCGTTTGAGGAAAGCCAGCGATCTACTTCACTTATTGCATCATCTCGCCCGGATGTCAATACTTTAGGACTTAATATGGGCTGAGTAGCGCTTGACCAATTTTCCCAAAACGCATCTAAATCTTCTACATTTTTAGGGTGCTTGCCAAGCAGGGCGGAAGCCCAAATATGAGCAGAAGGGGCTAGTTCCATCCATTGTTCCAAATCATCTGCATCATAAGCACGGACATCGCGCCAAAAGCCATCCTTCTTCTTTTCCTCGACCCAATCTGCTTTTTTATTCCAGCGGCGCGGGGTTACAAAAACAAAAGAAGTGGTTGCAGGGTCAACATCAAGAGGTTCATTTCGTCTTTTTTCGTAATCGCCATCCGCTTTTCCTTTGATGTCTCTATCGACTCCCATTTCCCAAACAGAACAACCATCAGGAACAAATGCGTTACCATTTTCCACGATAAGGAAACCATCATAGCCTGGAACTTGTATGCCTTCTTCCGCCGGGAAGCCAATGCGTTGAATTCGATCTATTGTCGCGTGAATTAATCTCCGTAATAAGAGTGGCAAACGACTGCGGGCATCAAGACGATCTGCCCAGCCAACTAAATCAATCGCCTTAATAAGCGTTTCAAGTGCCATCTACAACAACTCCATCTGCACATTCATTGACTTGGACTTTAGCTTCCAACCCATTTTGCTTTTAGCTATTTTTTCTTCAGTAAAAACCTGTTGTTCTCAATCAGTTCCAAGATTAATTTCGGCGGGTTGTTTGCATACCATGGAGCCAAGCTATTCTTGATCATCCACCGTCCGATCTCAGCACTGATCAACTCGCCGCAGGTTTTCGTCCAGAAGGATTTCTTGGCAACATTGATCTCTACCGGGTCAGGTTGCCCATCGAGGTAGACGAACACTGTTTGCCATTCCTTTTGGAAATAACGGTTGCGATCATCGACGTTAATTTTGACGCCGTATCCGGCGCCGGAGGGGAGAGGGGATCCATTGGTCCATGGTGTGACAATCATTCTTGCCTCCGAAAAAAAAAATCACAAATTCTTTTTTCTGCCATTTACGAACCTCTCTAACTCAATCTCACTATTATTGTTGAAGTAGTAATTCAATTTTAGATGGTATAGGCTGGTCAATCTTTTCAATAGGTTACGAATAAGAGCCTTTTTCATGCTCATGCTTTCGTTTTCTTCGCGTACGTGATAAGCAAGATAATAAAAATTCGACCAGAAAATGGCAGCTGCATCAAAATCAATAGGATCGGCTGAACCAACAAGCGAATAACAGCCCGAGTTCCTTAATACTGCATTGGCTAACTCGTGGTTCTTATGATTCACAACCTCGCAGGCCGACACAAATACGCGCTTTTCCCCTAATTTACCTTGAACAAAATGCTGGAATTCACCAATGGCCATTTCACCAAATTGAAATTCAAACAGTTCTTTTCCTCCATGGGAAGATATATGCAAATATCGATATTTCTTGTTCACAAATATCTGCAATGCCTCGCCAAATTCGTTACGAGTGGCCACATACTTATAAATTGGCTTTCTTCCACCCATTCTTAAAATCCGGGCAATCAGATCACCTTCCTTACGTTTCTGAGCAACATCTTCAGCCCGCAAAGATTCGATGATGAAAACTTCTGGAACAGTGTCTCTTGTCATCAATCACATCTTCCTAGAAAAGTTCATATTGCCCCTTCTCTTCCGCTACCTTTTTTCCACCTTTCTTCCCTTTCTCCTTAGCCTTCTTCTCCTCGTGCAGTCCTGCCTTGATCTCTTCCTCATACCTCTCATGATTCAACTTTAGCAGCCTCGCCAACACTTCTCTTCTTGCTGCCTCGCTGATCGTAAACCGCACTCCCTGCGCTGTCTCATGGAAGCCGTGCCCCAAATCGAGATCGCCCCATCCATACGCGCTAGCAACCGCCTGATCCATCTCAACATGCAACTCCCGTAGGCGGACAATATCTTCAGCGCTTTCTTTCGGGTTGTGGAAGCGGTTATACGTGGGCGTCAGCCCCTCCATACGCGCTAGCATAATTTTGCGACGATGTTCGTGATAGGTTTCGCCAATTTCATCCAAAGTTATGATGTTGTTTTTTGGGAAAGGAAAATTTTGAAAACAATCAGTTGGTGCATAACTTAAGCCTTCTCCAAGTGTGGAACTGTATTTCCAGACCCAGGCATTATGAAAAGCCGATTGCATCACAGCAAATTTATTCGCATCATCATATGCAAACAAAACTATTTTTTGGTTATAGATCCAATCTACAGGAACAAAGGAAAACGCAACGGTTTTGCTTGTTTGAGCAATTATTAAAACACGTTTAAGCGATGAAATCGTTCTATAAAGTTCAGGTCTGGTTCTCTGAAATAACCACCAGTTTTCTTTTGTTCTTTTTTCTTTATGGTGCTGCCTTTCTGGATATACACGCTCACGAACTATTTGCAAACATAATGGATATCGTTCGGCTTCACTCAAACTCCAATCCCTAAAGTAAATTACCCAACGAGTTGGACTTTGGTCAGGGCTAGAATTCAAATCATCGCCATTCAGGTAAGGAAAGAGAACATCTTGGTTTTGGGGGTCATTTTTGATTAATTCTTTTGCTTCATCAATACCAACAGCGAAACCGATTCCATCTAATTTTGAACCCGTAAAACATTTACTATCATTCTCAGATAATGTTTTCGGATCACCACCAAAAATGTCACTATCGAGCTTGGGAGAAATCTGTTCCACTTCAGAGTTGTTCAAATATTTTTTTCCGCTAAACTGTTGCTTTGTAATGTGTATAACACTTACAAAAACACTGGCTGTTCCAACCCATGGAATTGAAGAGATTGCCGTGTAAATATCTCCACCTTTATTAACAATAGCATCTAATCCAGTAACCCTTGAGTCCCCTTGGGATATTGTGTTAGTTGCTATTAATCCCATACAACCTTTGATACGCATTTTCTCAAATGAACTCAAAAAGAATAATGAACACAAATCAGCTCGATTGCCAAAGGTAGGATATAGGCTCTTTAATCCAATCAAATAATTTGTCCCAAGTTCGGTGCTAATACGTGTTCCACCTAAAAATGGTGGATTTCCTATAAATGCACTAAACCCACCCCTCTCAAATACTTCAGGGAACTCAAACTCCCAATGAAAAACCCTTTCTTTTTTAGCAATTGCCAAGGTACGAGCAGCATCTGGGCGTTTTCCCGCATTGACTTCACCATCTAATTCGCCCGCCATGTAGGGGAACAACAAACTCAATTGCAATTCTTCAATCTCGCGGTCGCTCAAGCCCAACAACCGCGCACCCATCAACAGGTCACAGCCGCGCTTGATGTGCGCCATGGCGGCGTCGGCTTCTAGGAGTAATTCCGCTTTGTGCTCAATATCGCGTACATCCACCACTTCAAACTGTTCAAGCAGAAGCCGCTTTTTACGAGCCGTTTCCAGGTCGGATTCCAACTGTGCATCAAAGAGCGTTGCAGCTGGCTCACGCCATCCATGCGCCCAACGCAGGTAATCATCCGCACTTGCCCCCACCAGCGAATCCCCACATTTCAAGGCATGGTCGAGAAAGGTGAACGGTCGACCTCTGTCCATGGTGGTCAGCCAGATGGATAACTTGGCGATCTCCACCGCCAGTGGGTTCTTATCCACCCCGTAAATGCAGCGATCTGCCACCAGCCGGCGCGCCAGGATCATCCGTTCGTCGTCGTCTTTAGGAATGATCTTCTCGCCCAGTCCGCCTTTCGATGGTTTCCCTTCCGGCGTGATCTGGATTCCCCCTTCACAAGCGATTGCCCAGGCTTCGGTCAATCGTTCGGCGAGATACCGGTCAACCTGTACCAGGAATCCTGCCGAACCCATTGCCATGTCACAAACTTTCAGAGAGAGGATCTCAGCTGCCGAGTGCAATTTCCATTCTTCTCGCGGCAGCCCTTCGGCTGGTCCAATATAAACCAGGGGCTCCAGCGTGTGCTGCACGATCGGCTCAGTCAAACTGCGCGGGGTGTAATGGGTTCCCGTTGCACGCCGCGTCGCGCCGGCAGTCACATAGACACCACCCGGCAGGAAAACGACCGGGTAACCAAAATCATCTTCCCGGATCAGGCCTGCATACCGTACCACGCGGTCATAGATTCCCTGGTCATTGTTGCAGGCAATCATCAAACGCTGGCTGGCAAATACCTCCGGTGTTTCATGCAGCAAATTTCGCAGCGCATTCTCTGAGCGTCCGGTTTGCTCCTTTAGATAAGCGAGGAAGTTTTTCTCGCCTTTGGCTTCTTCGGCGAGAAGGACTGAAAGGGGGATCTCCGGTTCCTTGTCACGGGTCCCGCTCAAGCCCAGAACAGGCTCCGTTGCGCGGACGGCGATATGATCCAGCAGACCTTCATACACATGACCGATCTGCTCCACATCAAGAGAACGGAACGAGAGCCGGCGGGCTTCAGCTGGGCCTCCTCCAGGCACCTTCACCCGCAGGACTTGCAAGGCTTCCAGCAGGTGTAGAACGGTGCGGTTCGATATGGGAAGCACAATGCCATGGTTGTCATCCGCAGCTGATGAACGGCCTTCCAGGAATGGATAATGATCCGGATCGAACAAGCTGCCCCCGTAAGCAGGCAGCGTTAATCGGTCATGGTGGATGCCGTCATGCACCGCTCGAAAGGTTGCCAGCAACCGGCACCAGGCATCGAAGCGGCGTTCCAGCACCTCTTCGCCCAGTTGATCGGCCGTTTCCCTGAGCTGGGCGCGCAAGGTGGATACCGCATAGTTCTGGTCGTAGATCGGATCGCCCAGTAAAAGCAGATCCCGTTCCTCAGCTGAAAAGAGGAATACCAGACGCATCATCACGGTCAGCGCCGCCTCATATAGCCTGGCGTCCGAAATGTTCTGTACCAATTTCCGCCCGCTGTCTTGGTCAGCCTTATCCACAGCACGGATCAGCACCTCGACCGCCCGCCGCACCTGGTAACCCAACTGGTCGGTGACTTCCTGCTGCTCATTGACGCTGTCCTTGAGCATGCCTTCCAGGGTATCTTCATCGGCTGCTGAAAAGAACCTTGGAGCACCTAGTAAAGAGGTGAATGCTCGCAGCGTGAGCGGCTCTTCAAGCCACAACGCCGCATACCAGGAAATGAACGCGCTGGTTTCGCCTTTGGGTGCATGCACCAGCATCCATTGCTCGCCATTCGTCACCAGTCCAAGGGAAACGCCTGTGGCACGCAGCAGTTCAAGCATGCGCATGGCAGGGGATGCTTTCCACCGGTGGTCGTGCGTAGTTTTTTCCAGCCCCTGGTTGAAGGGGTGGATCTGGACAAGCATGCGCGGTTTTGAGGATGGGGCGTTATCCGCGACGACCAGGTCAGGATGCAGCGTCTCTCCTTGCTCTGCGATGAATGCCTTCAGGTTGGCAGGTACCGCCGGACCTTCCAGCAGATTGGCTTTATCAATACCTAGAACCTGTCCTAGCACATATCGCACCCATACCGTATGGATGGCAGTTGAAGGACGCAGGCTGTTTTGATCATCCAGCCACTCCTCATAAGCCAGTCGCAGTTCGGCCAGACCATCACGATCGCTCGCATCTAGCCCCTGCGGGAAGACGCGCATCAGCACTGGCAGGCTTAAAAATGGTCCGGATACTTCAACTAATGAGAGCCATTCATTGTGGTGTCGGGCGATGGACATGGGTTATCTCTTATTGATTACGACAATTTCTGGGGTACGAGGAACATTAACGCAACCGGGAACATGCGAGTCTGCGGATCAGCATACCTGTCCTGAACAACTTTCTTTTCTTGTTTTATTTCGCCGGGTATCGCTGCCAGCCTGCGCTTCAAAGAATCAATGTTACGGTTCAACTGCTCCTTCTCTTCGCTCGTGAACAGTTCCAGTTGCACGGCTTCGGGCTCATCCAGTTCCTGACGGATGGACTCCGCCAACTCGTTGAGAATGCTCTCTATACTCGTTGCCTCAAAAGCGGCTCTTTCTGCCAGCAGTTTTTGGATACCTTCCACCCTATCATTGGATCGGGCTTCAAGTGCGGTCACAATTTGAGGAACAATCTTTGGATATAGGGCAAGCAGACGTTGCTGCATTGCTTTTGATGGCTCGTTGGCAGACACAGAAGCTATAGCGCTTGTCACCTGGCCAACGTTCATCCGCACCAGTCTGCCTTCCCTCAAATATCCACCAGCTGTGATGATCTCTTCATGAAGCCGGTTTTGATCGCCACCGATGACAACCAACCGGGCGAACGCAATGACTGCTGGATCAACGAGTACATTGTCCGGGACGATTCGGGCGGTCAGGCGATGTAACCCCTTCTTGCTTGCTGGAGACCAGACTTCCGCACGTAATAATCGCAAGGACATTTGCACAAGTCGGTGATTGAGGTGTGCAAGGACCACATCGTCCCGGCTATCTACTGACCTGTGATCAAAAACGATCGGGCGGATTTGTCCTGTATGGGGATGAGCCAATCCTTCCGCGCAAGCTGCCCAGCTGCCTGTCAGTGCAGGAAGATCATAGATAGTGATCTCACTCAATTGAGTACTCTGAACCTGGGGATCCTTAATCTTCCCCGGGATCAAAGGGCGCTGCCCCGCCAGTTCCAGTGCTGTCTCAACGATCACTTCTGTATTCTCGGGTGAAAAATCCATGGTTTGGCGGGTTTCTTGAAGTTGTTCCATGTGCTTGGCGATCTGGGTGCGAAGGTCGCGCTCGAATTTCAACATTCGTCGAACGGGTTCGCTGTCTCGCTCTGCCTGGGTGGTATCCAAACGCCGGCGTTTTCCCAGCATGGCTTCTTCGACCTGCAAAGCGATGACTGGTCCAACTTTCCCCAGATCTTCGCGGATCTGTTCAACCTTCTTTACTGCCCGAAAAAGGAATTCCAGATCATCTTCTAATCCACGCCCGCCCATATCCCAGGTACTCTGCTCGTGATCACGGAAGCCTTTGGTTACAAAATGATGGACCATTACATCTTTGGTTTGACCATGCCGATCCAGCCGGCCGTTACGCTGCTCCAGCCGATTCGGATTCCATGGAATTTCCATATGGATGATGCGGTGACAATAGTTCTGCAGATCTATGCCTTCAGAAGCAGCATCGGTTGCCAGAAGGATACGCACCGGGCTGATTTCTGGTCGTGCCTGAAATGCAGCTTTGATTGCTTCCCGATCTTCATCGGCCATACCACCATATAAGGTCATCAACCGGTCGTCCCCGGTGAATCCCTCTGAGGCCAGGATTTCTTGTAAAGAATTAAGCGTCGCTCGATACTCGGTAAATATCACCACCCGTTCGTTGGACCAAACCCCATTTGGTTTGACCGTGGTTCGTAGCCATTTCAAAAGCTCCTGGATTTTGCTATCCGGTCGTGAAGCCTGACGCTTTGCCCAAGTGTGTAGATTGTCTAGAAGTTCTTTTTCTCTTGACGTAAGGGGGCGGAACAGGCGGGATGCGGTCAGGATGGCATCATCTCCTGTCTCTTCTGTGGCTTCCTGAGTGTCATCTTCCTCTGCCGCCTCAAGCTGTTGCCGGAGGATCCCTAAAACTGGTTTATGTTGCTCGGTCGTAGCCTTGGTTTTCTCAATAGTCTGAAGGTGTTTCTCAAGAGTGAGCAAAAAAGCAGCAGGCGATGAGAATAGCCGCTTCTTCAACATTTTCATCATGAACTCAGTGGCGTACCGCTCGACTGCGTCTTTCGGATTTTGTTGCCGAAGTTCGGTATATTCCTGCAGCCAGGCATGGGCTTGCTTTTCCTCTTCGGTGTAAGCGACTTCGATTGCCTGGATATGACGTTTATGAAAGCGGGGAGTGCCGTCAAACTGAGGAGGCAGCTCGCTTTTCATTCGCCGGACCATTATCAATTGGAGTTGCTGTCGGTCAGGTTCGATCCCGCGGGCAAATCGCTGATTATCCAGCAGTTCCAGCAGCGCGGAGAAGGATTCCTTGTATCCATTGTGAGGTGTGGCGGTAAGGAATAACTTATGCTCAAAATGTGGGGCGATGGTTCGAATCGCCAATGTTCTCAACGAATCGGTGGCATATTTACCCCTTCCCACCGGGGCGACATTATGTGCCTCATCAATGATGAGGATGTCGAACTTTCGTGGGTATTTAGGCTCATCCTCGGATGGAAGGAGATCCTTGAATAGCCGCATGGGTCGGTCGCGTTTGATAAAGTCAATCGATGTGATCAGCCGGGGAAAATGGGACCATGGATTAGTGTGTAGGCCGCGCGTTCGCCGGAGTGTCCGCATCAATTCCGAATCAACAATTCGGAACTCCAGCCCGAATTTATCCCGCATCTGATCGCGCCATTGGATTTGAAGCGAGGAAGGGCAGACAATCAATACTGTCCGTGCGCGATTACGAAGAAGCAATTCCTGAACAACGAGGCCGGCCTCTATCGTTTTCCCCAGGCCTACATCATCTGCGACCAGTAAATTTGCACGAGGCATCTGTACAGCACGCACAAGAGGGTCAAGTTGATAATCTTCGATTGTGATTCCGCTACGAAAAGGAGCTTGAAGTGACCGAATATCGGCAGAACTGATTGCTCCCCATCGAACAGCATTCAAAAATGCGTCGAACCTTCTTGGATGGTCAAAACCGGAAGGATCAGGTAAGCCGGCCTTCTCATTAATCCTCGCATCGGGTTCAATTTCCCAGATGACCTGGAGTGTCTCTCCCAGCGCATCATCTTCAATCGAACTGAGTGTGACCAGGTGTTGATTGGTTCCCCCAGCATTTTGAAGAATCTCAACAGGAATTGCGCTCTGGAGTACATCAGATACAACATATCGTCGCTGGCGGACGGTAACGATTTGTCCAATTTCCGGGATTTGTCGAGATAATTGTGGATTCATACCCCCTCAATCAATTAACTAAACCTGATGCCAAAGAGACCACCATCATCAGTGGCATCAGTAAGTCTTACCGGCAACAAATATTTGGAGAGCCCATTCTCTTTAAACAATTCGGCTCGGACTTGATCAGAGTTAAGAGTAACTATGTATTGGAAACCATACCTATCAGCCATCTCGGCACCAACGTAAAGAGCTTTGCTAACTTGTCGTTCATCAACTCCATCGAATAAATGACTGTCATGTACCAGATATCCAGTACCTTCCTCTTTTTCCGCCCAAATTCGCATGAGCATCATATCGAAGCAGAAAATCTGCATATTGCTAATGCCCTTACTTCGTGAACCATGAATCTGAACATCGAAGATTGGGCCATTTGTTGATGTATCAATAGTAAGACTACCGGCATCCGCGTAAAGGGCTTTTGACACATCTTCGAAAGCCACAATAGCCTGTTTCAATACATCTTCTTGTTCTTGGTAATTTTGGCGAAGACGTAGATGTAATTTCTGACGTTCTATTTCCAACTCAGACTTAAGACCTTCTAGTTGCTCTGCCGCAGAATATCTCTGTCGCAGGCTTTGCAGTATTGATTCTTGCCTAGTGTGTTCTCCTTGTAGCTCAAGGAGTTGGTCCATTGCCCCGTGCGATCTCAAGATTCCCATGATTTGAGACCACCTTACCTCAATTCGTCTCATCTCCTGTTCTCTGGTCTGGATCCGCGTTTGAACGCCCTGTAATTCCCCAGACAAATACAACCTGCGGTTTCTAATGACAGCTTCATGAAAGGTACTGACTTCATCATAACGTTTACGAACAGCATCAGGCAAAACAAGCCCGACTTCCTTGTAGAGAGCTTCAAGATTTTCTTGCGAGGGAGGAGTTTCACTGACCAATGACGCGTTCAATTCTGATTCCAATTCCCGATCTATTGCATTCTCATTGGCTAACTGGTTCAGTTGGCGCGTCAAGGCTGATGCTTCTGTTTCAAGTTCTTTGTATTCAGGCAACACATTAAATTGGCCTATTTGCTCTTTCAAGGCAGAATATTTCCTTTCTGCCACTATTAACTCTGTCCTAAGTTTGGCTGTTGTTTCAATTGCTTCGCCTAACGCTCCCTCTTTGGCGGCCTTCTTAAGTTCTTTTAGGGTTTTTTCTCTTGTACGAACATATTCCCATTCCTGAGGGATTGTCCAATCAAGTCCTAGCAGGTATGACAAAGACACCTGAGTATCATAAGTTGCCTGTTCAGATGCATTTTGAAATGGCGTCGTGAAACCATTGTCAGATTGTTTTCGTACAAAGTAACTATACAATGATCTAAAACTTGGGCGATATTTTTTTGTGTCAGTAGTATCTTCCCCTAAGTCTACCAACCCAAACATAAGTTGTCCCAATACCCGACGCCAGTCCCTATTAGTTAACGGGTATTCACCAAGGATATCTGGCACAACATGAAAAGGCCAATTGTCTGTTCTGCCGTCTATTTTCCTCAAGACAACTTTACTTGAGTTCTGTCCATTTCTTTCAATAACTAACTTCGATCTTGACAGATCTAGCTCCATACTGAAAGATGCTTGCGAAAGCTCCTCCGTCCTAAATATCGAATCTTTCGAGAGGTTAGCTCCAGACAAGAAGTGGATAATCTCAATTAGGCTGGTTTTCCCCGCCCGATTTCGGGTGTGGCGCTCTGTCGCCTTGGGACTTTTATCTGCAAGCAAAATATTAAGTCCACCATGAAATTCAAGGAATTTGAACGAAGGCAGTGAGCTAATAATTCTATATATCATATCTTAGCTTTCGATATATAACCCTGGCCGTAAGTGATTGTATTAATTGAAAACAACAGATCAAGGGCAAGTACAAACCAATCAAATGTGACAGGTACTGTTGAACCATTTGCTTTATTTTGGCGTGAGAATTCAGCCCAAATTCGTGATATCGTTTTAGGCTCATCAATAATTGCCAATATACCGGCACCAACCGTAAGTAGAGCTCGATCACCTTGAAGATGCTTAGTGGGAAGTATCATCGTCCTACTCGCTCAAAAATTTCGCATTCCTCAAAAAGATAAGCTACTAGTGCTAATACTGCTGACTCGTAGGCTGGGTCCCCTCGACTTGCTCCACCAGCGAACTTTATCAACCCAGCAAAAATCTGATCTGGTGCCAGCCCTGAGGATTTCAGAGCTAAATATTCTGATTGAAAGGCGACAGCAATCTTGTCACCATATTGAGGATCATAATATTGCTTGAAAAACTTTTTTACCTGGTCCGTTTTTCGCATTCCTAACAATAAAAATGATGCCACATCGGCTGAGAGAGCATTTAGTGCTATTTTATCTTGAGGCGGCTGCCGTAAGTCAGGCTGTGCGACTTCGGGTTGTTGACTAATTACGCTCAATACAGTTATTAATTCTTTGTTGCCGACGCGTCTCATTCCATCTGCTGTGGGAACAGCTCCGAACAGCAACAAAAGATTTTCCGAGCAAAGTTGCCTTACCTCGACAAGTAACTCAGAATAACCATATGGTCTTACTCCGAGTGGTTTATGTTTTGCCTCCAGATCAAGAAGCTTGTGAGTGATTTCTGGACCTAGGCCAGATCGATCATTATGGACAAAATACCAAATATCATAATATTCTTGCCAGTAGGGAAGTGCACCATTAAAATCCTCGTCTATCTTATCAATAGCATCTTTTGCTGACATTTCATTAGGGGCATAGACCTGGTAAAGTTCCCGCCTCGACCTCAAATAGCCATCATTTTTCCTGTCGCCTGATCTTCCCCATGGTCGAACTCTCTGAAAATCGCCCGGGTATCTGCCTTCCATAATGTCCGCAAAGAAATTCTGGAATTCGGTTCCCTTGAGTTTCATAAACCGATTTTCAAACATGAGGTCATACCAGTGTTGTTCTGTTGGTTCCATTGCCCTACCCGTTTTACATCATAGAGTGGTCAGTGTTATTTGCTATTGGATGAGGTTCTTATCTGGTTTTTTAACGGAATGTCTTCTAACCATCTATCAACAGCCTCTTTTCTAAATCTCCAATGTTTGCCAACTTTTTGGCAAGGAATTTTTCCATCTTGCGCAAGCTTGTAGAGTGATGACAATGATATTCGCAAATATTGCGCCGCTTCTCCGATTGTCATTATTTCAGGCAAGCTATTTCGCATTATCACCTCTGCTAATCTTAAATTTTTCCTCCCGGCTAATTCAATATAGCAGATATTGCTGGAAATTGTCAATTGATTCTGGAGAATTCGTCGTTCTTACACCTATAAATTCGATTCTGACCTCAAAAGTTTTTACATCGATATATTAACCTGATTTCCTTCTTCATTTTCCATCCATCCTTGCCTCCGCCGTTCCTGTGATCTGATAGACCGCCGTAAACGGCAATATTCCAGGGATCAAAGAAGATAAATCCGCAGCCACGGAGACCGACACCACCTGTGTCGCTGCATCAACGCTGATCCCTGTCACTGCCACACCAATATGCCGGCTCCGCAGAAATGCCGAGTTCATCGAAGCGTAGGTCTGCGCCGTGCCATACACATCCGGCAGGAACTCGATCTCTCCCGTCTCCCGATATAACGCCACATTTATCCGGGAAGCAGCCGCGAGCGCAGCTGCGTCTGCGGCTTTTCCTACCTCCCCGCGCGCATAAACGATCCGCCCGATCTCAATCCCCACCGCAGTCAGAAGCAGCAAGCCGGTCAGGATGAGAGCGAAGAAAACGGTTGTCTGACCGCGCTCTCGCTTCATGGCCGCCATCCTTCCTGGCGGAACGTCGACTCCGCCGACACGGTCGTGAGAGGCCCAAGGCCGAAGCCGCTCCCTCCAGGGACAATCATGGGAATATGGGCTGTCACGCGGATGCGCACGGTCGTACCCACCACACCGCCAGGAGCAAGAACGGATACGGCTGCATCCCGGATGATCGGCTGGCCGGCCAGCGATGAACGAGCGGCCGAGACTGCTGCGCAGGGCGGACAGTCCTGGGCGACCGATCCCATGCGGGCAGCCTGCCGCGAGGCGTTCTCCACGATGGACAAGCCGTACAGGTACATCCCGAACTGGACCATCCCCAGGAACATGATGATGGCCGTTGTGACAACCAAGGCGAACTCTACGGAACTCTGCCCGCGTTCTTTTTGTTTGAACATGGATTGTCTCCTCGATAACTGCCGGCGGCCTTTGAGACCGCCGGCATCGAAGTGCTAACCACCGCCCATCAGGCTGGCGATGCGCTGGAACAGGGAGATCAGAGAGTCGCGGAAGATGGCGATCACGATCAGCACGGCCACGATCAGGCCGGCCAGGATGGTACCGAACTCCGCCGAGCCCTGGCCCTTCTCAGACTTGCGGAAGAAGGGGACGGGTGGGGTTTTGAACAGTTTTTTGGACATGGTTTCCTCCAAGGTGCAAACTAGGACATATTGAGACGATGGTTGTAGCTGGAGTGCGAAAGCACCTGCCGGGCTTCCACCCGGCCGTTCTTATCGTGCGCCAGGATGCGCCACGCGGGGCCGACCGGGATGGAGATCACCTGGCGGTTGAACTGCAAGCGCTTGCCGTGCAGCTGCCAGTACGGCGTGCCGGCCTCCAGGCGGGAGATGATGCTGCGTGCCTTCAACAGGATCGCCGTGGGTGCGTTATGGGTCAGGATGCCGCGCCGTTTGAAGAAATCGCAGGTAGGGCCTGGCATGGGTACACTCTCAGCGTTTTTCGACCGCCCCGACCTCGAACAGGTACAGGCGTTCTGCATCGAGCGGGCTGCCGCAGGTCTGCTGCCAGGCCAGCTTCGCTTCCAGGTCGAAGAACGGCCCGCAGGTGACGATGTTCATCTCGTGGACGGGCACGCGGCCCGGGCGGTCGCCGAGCAGCCCGACTTCGGCCTTCGCCAGCCGGCTGCGGCTGCGCGCCTTCAAGGACTGGATGAAATGGCCGGGCGGGACCGGGGTCACCACCAGTTTGCGGCCATCCTGGCAGGGGCAGACCAGGGCTTTCAGGCCGGCTTCCTCCCAAGGGTTCAGGGCCAGAACGAGCGGCGACGTGCCGAGCAGGCGGGAGGCCACGCCGGTCAACCACGTGCGGGCATCGGGCACACGCACCTCACGCATGGCGCGGGCGCGCTTCAGGCGCAGGTCCTGTTCGGCCCAGCGTGCCGCCTGTTCACGGATGCCGTCGATGGCCTTGCGCTGGCGTTCGTTGCCAACGGAGATCAGCGCGCCGAAGAAGATCACGGCGGCCAGGACAGAGAGAGCAAAGAGTACGTCTAACATGGGGATATTCCTTTCATGAATTGGATTGGGTCTGGTCATCCTGGATGGATGTGATGGTCTCGCCAAGGTGCTTGAGGGCGCGCGGGCGGGGATCGGACAGGCTGGCGGAGGCGAGGGCTGTCAGGAGCGCCACAAAGCCAAAGACCGGCCAGAGGAGGATCGACTTGCTTTGGACCGCCGGAGGGGGCGCCTGGGCTGGCCCGGTCTCCTGGTGAGCAGGAGCAGCGGGGGTCGGAGACGGAGGCGGCTGTGTAGGGACGGGTGTGGATGTCGCCGTGGGGGTGGAAGTTGGCGTAGGAGTAGATGTCGGAGATGGGGTGGGAGTGGGGG
>PQAL01000004.1:98803-99096 GCA_003105035.1 Anaerolineales bacterium
CTGCCCGGGCGCGCCCAGGTGCCATCCTCCCACTTGCCATCCCACTGAAAGCTGGAGGGCAGGGAACCGCCTGAATACTCGAAGGAGCGGGTGTGGTCTCCGCCATCCGAGATGGTGATGCGCCCTCCTATGATTGGCAGGATGCCAGCAGAGAAAGAGACGTCAACCTTCTGGTACACCCAGAAGGAGTCCGGGAGCGAGACGGAAGGGCCGATGTTGGCGATGACGACTGTGATGCGGGCGGTGTGTTCCTGGTTGCCGGCCAGGTCGCCTGCCTCGACGAGAACGGTGTG